>NZ_JBKBVB010000060.1:0-26464 GCF_046289595.1 Pseudorhodoplanes sp. | reverse complement strand
GCGACCCAGAATGTCGCGATCACCGCCCCGACCGCGCCGATCAGCGAGGGGATGCGGTAGACATAGATGCGGGTGTCCATGTCGCGCCGCGCCACGGTCTCCGCAGCCTTCAGCGCGGCCGCCTGCATCCAGTAAATGCCGACCGGCTTCTTGTAGCGAACCTCGTTCTGGAAGCGAATGTCGATAAAGTCGCCGCTATCGACCATCTGCTTGGTGGCCTGCGCAAAGCGCGCCTCGTCACGATCGATCGGCGGGATCCTCGACTGCCCCGGCAGAAATGCGAGCAGGGAAAAGATCAGAAGAATGACGATCGCGCGGGCGTCGGTCGCGCATGCATAATCGAGAATGCCGCCGAGCCCCCGTTGCCAGGTATCAATCGGTCCGCGCTTGGCGAAGCTCTCGTTGGTCCAGCCGCTTGTCATGCGGGCCGGACCATAGGGAAAAAGCCCTTGGCCGAAAAGCCAAGGTTACTGCAGCCGCACCATCACGCTGTCGGCTGTGCCTTTTCCGTCAACCACGGTCAGGCGCACGAAGCCTGGTCCCATTGGATCGAAGGACAGCATGCGGCCGGAGGCACGCTGCTGCGGCACGCCATTCACCAGGACCGTCAGCGGCTCGACGCCGCCTGCAATCTTGAGCGCCACCGGCTCCAGCCGGCCATCGGCCGTAGCGAGCTCGAGCCGCGCGCCGTTTGGCGGGAACATGATGCGCACACGGTTGCGTGGCCGCACGCCTTCGCCGTCGGCGCTGAAGCGCTGCAGCGGCAGCGGCAGCCGGCCATTCGCCGACAGGATCGCGCCCTTTGGCGCCGCCGCAAGCGGGGCCGGCAAATCGCCGGTGCGAGCGAACGCATCGAACAGAATCGGGGCCGCCGCCGTGCGGCCAAGGATGCCGGGAACCGGGGCGCCGTCAGGCCGTCCGACCCAGACCCCAATGGTGCGCCGGCCGTCGAAGCCGACCGCCCAGGCGTCGCGATAGCCATAGGAGGTGCCGGTCTTGAACGCGATGCGGTTGCGGGCGGCATTGTCCGGCGGCGGCGTACCGCTCAGCACATGGCCGACATACCAGGCCGCGACCCGGTCGAGCAGACGGCTCGGCGGCCGCGCCAGCGCTTTGTCGCTGCGCCGCTCGACCAGCGGCACCGTCATCCCCTGCCGGGCCAGGCCCGCATACAGCATGGTGAGATCGGTGAGCGTCACGCCGACGCCGCCAAGCCCCATGGCGAGGCCAGGCGCCTCGCCCTTCGGAAACACCATGCCCCCGCCCGCCTGGGACAGCCGCGCCGTAAGCCGGGCCACGCCGACCCGTTCCAGCAAGGCCACCGCCGGTACATTGAGCGACAATTGCAGCGCCCTGCGGACCGGCACCGTGCCCTGGAAGGTCGAATCGAAATTCTCCGGAGCGTAACTGCCATAGCGCGCCGGCCGGTCGTCGATCAGGGTTTCGGGATGGGCGAGACCGTCCTCAAAGGCCAGACCATAGATGAAGGGCTTGAGCGCCGAGCCCGGCGAGCGCAAAGCGCGGGTCAGATCGACCTGCCCGGCCCGCTCCTTGTCGAAAAAGTCCGGCGAGGCGACGCGGGCGAGAACTTCGCCGCTGGCGTGCTCGACCGCGACGATTGCGACCGCAACCTCCCTGCCGAATGTATCGGCGCGATCGCGCGCCAAAATTTCGAGCGCACGCTGCAGCCGCTCGTCGATTGTGAGTTCGATGCGCCGGCTGTCCGGCGCGGCAGCGACAGCCTGGTCTGCCGCATGGGGCGCCAGCGCCGGCATTGGCTTGCGCTGCGCCGGCACCGGATGGGCTTTCGCCGCAGCCACTTCGTCGGCGGGAATACCAGTAGCCTCCGCAACGCGATCGAGGACACGGGCACGTGCACGCCTGGCGCGGTCGATGTGGCGGTCGGGACGGCGGGCTTCCGGCGATTGCGGCAGCGCCACGAGGAGTGCGGCCTCCGCACGCGACAGCCGCTTCGGCTCCTTGCCGAAATAGGCCAGAGAGGCTGCGCGCACGCCTTCGAGATTGCCGCCATAGGGTGCGAGCGACAGATAGAGCGACAGTATCTCATCCTTGCTCAGCGCACGTTCGAGCGCAATCGCCCGCACCATCTGCCGGAGCTTTGCGCCAAGCGTGCGTTCACTGCGCGGCTCCAGCAGCCGTGCGACCTGCATGGTCAACGTGGACGCGCCCGAGACAATCTCGCGATGCGCGGCCCACTGCCAAGCAGCGCGCACGACCGCGACCGGATCGACGCCGCGATGCGAATAAAAGCGGCGGTCCTCATAGGCGATCAGCATGGCGAGATAGCGCGGATCGACGTCGGAGACTTCGGCTTTCAGCCGCCAGCGGCCGTCACCGGTGGCATAGGGGCGAAGCAGCCGCCCTTCCCGGCCAACCACTTCGATCGAATAGGGCAAGGCGGCCGGATCGGGCAGCGGCGGCAACGAACGGGCCCAAAATCCGGCAGCGAACGCGCCGCCGGCAAGAAGCGCCGCTCCCGACAACGCTATGGCGAGGCTGCGCCTCATCGCGCCGCGGTCACCTCGACCTTGCCGGTTGCGGTCCGCCCGAACCGGTCGGGACGGTACATGTCCTCGACAAAGGCCTGTGGATGGGCGTAGCTGCCGGGCGCTACCGCGAGCACCACATAGGCCACGGTGAAGATTGCCGGGTCCTTGGCGTTGCGGTTAAACGCAGCGGTGAAGCGATCGTCGCGGAACTCGGCATGCTCGGGCGTCTTGGCGAGTTCGATCCAGCTGAGCGTGCCGGTATCGCCCGACGACACCAGCCGCGGATTGTCGATCTCGAAACCGGCCGGCAGATAATCGGCGACCAGGATCCTGCCGAATTGCGGCTGGCCTTCGGTGATCTTCAGAACCACCGCGTAGCGCTCGTTCTGCTTTGCCTGCGCGATGTCGACGGGCGTGCCATTGAGCGTGAAGTAGTTGCGCTCGATCTTGAAGCCGTTCTCCGCAGCAGGCTCCGCCACCAGCGGCGCGCCGGTGACCGACACCACGGCCTGCAGCGTCTCCTCCCCGCCATTGCCGATCCGCAGCGGCGTCGCACGCAGCTGCGCGGCATCGGCACTGCGGTAGAACGCGCCGCGATGCGCCGATCCGTTCACCGTCATCACAACGCCTGCGGCATCGCGTGCGATGGCGCGGGCGGCGAGCACCAGCCACGCATTCTCCTGCGTCGAGGTATAGGCCGAGAGCTGCCGCGCGGCCTCCACCCGCGAGATCGCCGCCGACACCGTCTGGCGCGGCGCGTTGCTTTCCGAGGCCAGCGTCACCAGCGCCGCTGAATCGCGCAAGGCCGAGCCATAATCCTGCCGACCGAATTCCAGCTTCGGCTGCGGCGCAATCGCATCGAGCGCGGCCTGATAGACCCGGTCCGCACGCGCCTTGTCGCCGAGCAGGCCGAGCGCGGCCGCGATCTGCGCCTTCGCGATCGGGGTTGCGATCGCATTCAGCTTGGTGTCGGCAATGTAGCGCAGGTCGCCGACCGGCGCCGTACCGTTGCGCGCCAGTACGTACAGCGCGTAAGCGAGTTCGCGTCCGCCGTCCTTCGAGGGCTCCGGCGCAATCGCGATGTTGTTGCGCAGCCGCTCCAGCGCGAGCCTGAAGGCCGCATCGGGCACGGCAAAGCCGCGCTCGCGCGCCCGCGTCAGAAAGTCGGTGACATAGGCATCGAGCCACGGATCGTCGCCGCCGACCGACCACAGACCGAACGAGCCGTTCGAGCCCTGGCGCGCCAGTATACGATCGATCAAGTCGCGGATGCGCTGATCCGCATCGGTGTCGAGCGCAAGCTGCGAAGCGGCCGCAAGATCGTTGACGTAGAGGAGCGGCAGCGCGCGGCTGGCGATCTGCTCGGTGCAGCCGAAAGGATAGCGGTCGAGTGCTTTCAGGATCGCCGCCGCATCGAGCGCGGTCGAGGGTCCGACCGAGATCGCGACATTGCCGGTGCCCGGCACGAGATCGGCGACGAGATCGTCCGACAGCGTGATGCTTTCGCCCTTGGCGATCTGGCGCACGGTACGGCGGGTCATGAACTGGTTCGCCGGCCGCACATTGAGCGTGTAGTCGCGCGCGAGCGTGAAGCCGCCGGGACCGTCGACATTGACGGAAATGATGGCGGCGCCGGCCGCCGTCACCGCCAGCGGGAACGACAAGGACCGCCGCTCCTTGACGCGCAGCGCCACGGTCTGCGCCTGCTTCGACCCGCCACCGGCCGGAACCTGTGCCGCCACGGTGACAGCATAGTCGCCGGCCGCACCCTCGACATTGTCGATGTCGAGATGCAGCGTGGACTTGTCGCCGGTATTGAGGAAGCGCGGCAAAGTCGCCGTGACCACGACCGGATCGCGCACGATCACGTCACCGCTGGCATGGCCGACACGGCCGGCGCTCCAGCCGACCGCCATCACCCGAATCGTGCCTGCAAAAGCCGGGATGTCGAAAGAGACCTCTGCCGTCCCGTCCGCCTTGACCTGCACGATGCCGGAATACAAGGCGAGCGGCTTCTGGGCCGGCGGCGAGCCTTCCATGGCGGGGCCGCCGTTGTCGCCGCCGGTGCGGATCGCGCCACGGCTGCCCTGCATGCCATCGATCAACTGCCCATAGAGGTCGCGCATCTCGGCGGCGAGACGGCGCTGGCCGAGGAAATAGTCGCCCGGCGCCGGCGGCTGGTAATTGGTCAGATTGAGAATACCGACATCGACCGCGGCGACGACGATCCGCGCATCCTCGCCGCGGCCGAGTCCACTGAGCTTCACCGGCACCCGCAGCGCCCCATTCGGCCGCATCACCTGCGGCAGCGTCATCTCCATGCCGAGCGCGCGCGACGCCTTGTCGACCGCAAACCATTGCACGCCGACGGCGCGGCCGGGCATGCGCTTGGCCGCGGTATCGAGCGGCCGCCGCAGCGTCGCCACCACATACGCGCCGTTGCCCCAATCCTTGCCGACCGGAATCTCGATCCGGTTCAGGCCGGTCTTGGCCTCGGCCGACACCGTCGCCAGCATGCGGTCGCCGACCACATTGAGGGTGACGCGGCCGTCGCTGCGCGCGGTCACCGCAACCGTCATCGTGTCGCCGGCGCGGTATTCCGGCTTGTCGAGCGCGATCTCCAGAAGGTCGGGCGTATCGGAGCCGGCCTCGGCATAGAAGCCGGCATCAAACGAGACTTGCGTGATGGCGCCGTCGCTATCGGTGACGTCGAGGCGGTAGCGGCCCCAGGTAACAGGCAGCGACAGCCGCGCCGGCGCACCCTCTGCCGAAACATCTATCGCCCCGTCGGCGATCCGCCGTGATGACTTGACCGGCTCGAAATTCCAGTAGCCATGCTGGCGGTACCATTGATAGCGGGTCTCGATACGCGAAAGCTCATAGCGCAGCCCGTTCTTTGCGATCCGCCTGCCCTCGGAGTCGACCATGATGACATCGAACCCGGCATTGTCGCGTTCACCGAGCGAGCGGCCGTTGAACAGCGGACGCACGCCGACCATGTCCGCGGAGGGTGTCACCGGCAACGTCAGCTTGCGCTCCACCGCACGGCCGCCGGATTCGGCAAGCCGGATCGCAATCCGCGCTTCGAGCAATCGCTCGGTGGTCGGCACGGCGTCGAGCGGGACCGCGAACGAAGCCTTGCCGTCCTCGTCGGTGGTCCCGAGTTCGTCGAGGGGCTGCTGCTCGGCCTCCAACGGCTCCTCGGTGCCGAAACGGTAGCCGGGAAATCCGGGCCGCTCCTTTGCCGCGCTGACGAGAATTTCGCCTTCGATCACGAGATTGGCGGCGGGCGCGCCATAGAGAAAGCGGCCGTTCAGGGTGATCTCGGCCGGCGCGTCCGGCGAGATTTTCCCGGCCGGCGCGGCGATGTCGAATTCAAGCCGGTCCGGCACATAATCCTCGACGAGAAACGCAGCCTCGCCGATGGCAGGGCGCTTGGGATCGGCAAAGGCCTTCACCCGCCAGGTGCCGGTCGAGGCGGTCGGGGCGATCGGCAGCGACAGCGAACGGCCGCCAAGGCCGTCGTCCTTTGTCACGATGCGCCGGTATTCGACCCCATCGGGACGCTCGACCACGATGGTGAGCGGCACGCCGGTCTGCGCGACCGACGCCGCATTGCGCAGCAGCGCGGTGATGTGCACGGTCTCGCCGGTGCGATAGACGCCGCGCTCGGTATAGACGAAGGCGTCGAGCCCTTCCGGCGCCTTGCGACCGGCGACGCCGCGATCCGACAGATCGAAGGCCGGCGCTTTCAGATTGAGGAAGGCATAGTCCGCATCCGCTGCCGCCACGATCAGCGCTGGCGACAGACCGCCCTCGCCGCGCGTCAGATCGCGCTCAAACCGCACCTGCCCGTTAACGTCGCTGCGGCGGATCGCCAGCACCTCGTTGCTGCGCGAGAGCAGCCGCACCTCAAGACCGGCGACCGGCGCGGTGGATGCGAGCGAATGAACCGAGGCATGAATGCCGTCGTGACCAGAAAAAGCGGCGAGGCCGAGATCGGAGACGATGAACCATTGCGTCGCCAGCGACGAGAATTCGTCACCCGGATCGGCATCCTTGGGCGCTGCCACCATTACATAGACGCCCGGCTTCAGTTCGCCGAGCGCCTGGTCGATCGGAAACGCGGTCGTGACCTCGTTATTCAGCGAGTATTCGAGCGCCAGTTCGCCGGTCCAGACCTGCTGGCCGCGTTCGTCGCGCAATTGCTCGGCGTCATAGCGCGAGAGCGCGCGCTGGAAATCGCTGCCGAGCACGGTGACGATCAGATTACGGTCGCCGACCCGGTAGATGTCGACCTTGGCGACCTTGCTGTTGACGGAGACCAGCGGGATGCCCTGCTGGCCGGTGCGCGGCAGCACATAGGACCTGCCGGTGAAGCGCACCTGCGGACGGCGGTCGCGGATATAGACTGTGAAATCGGCCGCGCGCGCCAGGGGCTCCGCAGTGGACGGCAATCCGGCACGCAGCGTGACGGTGTAGCGTTTTCCGTGCTTGAGGCCCTCGACGCAGAGCTGCTTCTCGGCGGCGGTGATCGCCGGGCGGTCGATCCCGGACACGGCGACAAAGGGCGAAAAGTCGGTGCGCCTGCCCGGCAGCGTTTCGGAGAACTGGAAACAGGCGCGCGGCGACGCGGCATCGGCATCGACGGTGTAGTCAAGCAGCCGGAAACCGTGTTCCTCACGCAGCTGCTCATATTGGGCGCGGATCGCAGCCACCTCGCGCAATTCGAGCGCGTTACGCAGTGCATCGAGCGCCGGCCGCCACACCCGCCGCTCGGCGAAGGAATTGCCGATGATCTGCAGGGCCTCCGCCTGCTCCGCCGGATTGTCCGAGCGCTCATAGGCGATATAGCCCGCGGTAGCGGAGCGCTCGAGCAGCAGCGTGCGCTCGCGCGCGTTCGCCGGGCGAATCTGCGCGACGCTGCGCGCCAGACGCAGCCAGCTCGTGGCGTCGTCCGGTTCGACGGACACGATCTGCCCGAGCAATTGCAGGCCGGTGCGGAAATCGTTCTTCTTGAACGCCTCGTCCATCTCGCGGCGCAGCTGGACCACGGGCTTGGTCACCTGTCCCGCATCCGCCTTGATCTGCGCCTCGAGACGCACCGCCGCCTCGTCGAGATCGGCGCGCGAGAACGGCCTTTCGGCATTCTGGGTTTGTGCCAGAGCTGGCCGGATATCGGACACTGAGAGGGCGCAGACGAAACCAAGCAGCGCGGCAAACAGGTCGGCGCGGGTGAGCGCGAACATGGGCGAAATCCTCCTCCCCGGGCGGCCGAGACATCGGCGCCGGGACCGACATTAGGTCAGCGGCAAAAGGTGTCGAGGTCGTGACCTATATACCGCGTCAACCGTTCCGCCGATCACAAGCGCGAAACCGGCGGCAAGGCCGGGCCGCGCATCGCTCCCGTGTCTGTGGATTACCGGCCGCCCCCTGTCTCATTTTAGCGCCACGCGCGGGCTGGCCGATGCCGCGGGCGGCTTTGTCTGCGGCGAAATCGCGAATGTCACCCAGGCATTCCAGCCGTCCGGCCGGTCGCGCGCATTGGATTCGAAATAGGCTTTGAAGTTCAGAAAGCCCTGCATCTCGCCGACCGGAAAGATGAAGCCCATTTGCGGACCGATGCCGAGCACGCGCGACTTGACCGGACCGAGGAACGGCGCCGATCCGGAATCGGCCGTGAACTGATCGTAATAATAGCCGACGGCTCCGACGAAGAACGACTTTGACAGAAACTGCGCCGCGGCGGCGTCGATGTGATAGTCCTGCCCGTTGCGATAATCGGTGTCGGAATTTCTGAAATTGCAGGTGGTCCCGGCGACCACCGAAACTTCATGCCCCTTCGCCGGATCGAAATAGGTGTAGCCGAAACCGCCATCGATCGCGCTGTGGCCAATACCGAGATTGGCGAGACGCTTCGAATCGTAGCTGCCGACCGGAATATTGGTCATCCCGTAGATCATCCAGTTGTGCACGCCGCTGTTCCACTTCAGCGTCGCCTGCGGAAACAGATCGGCGAAACCGGACACTGAATCGCTGATCTGGCCCTGACGCGTTGCGGTCAGCGGCCCGACCGAAGCGGTGAGCTGGCCATCGAGCGTCGCACGATTACGACCGGGAATGATCGCCATGTTGACGCCGAGCTGTCCTCCGAAAACCGGCGTCTCGAAAATGTAGCCCGGCACCAGAAGCAGGAGATCGGCGCGTGCCTTCAGGTCGAGGTCGAGATTCACCTTCACATTGAGGTTGCGGTTCAGCCGCCCGATTTCGACCTGCTTGGCCGCTGCGACATCGCCGCTGGCACCAACCGAGGTGTGATAATAGACCGTCGCAAAATTGAATCCGGGTGTCCCCGGCACGGCGGCAAGACTGCCGAACTGGCCCGGCAGCCAGAAGCTGACCCCGCCCTGATCAGCGGATGCCGGCCCGGCAAACGCCGCCAAAGTCACACTCAGCGCCGTTGCGAAACGGCTGCGCCGCCAAATGCCGTCCACTGTAATCCCCCAGCGTTCCGATTCCAGTCCCGGACTCTCGCACCGGCGCGTCACCGCCGGAAGTCATCCGCGCTTATTTCTGCTCGAATGGAAAGACGATCTTACAGTCGGGCTTGATCGGGATCACCGGCCGGCCCCATTTCGGCGCCTTCTGCAGCCCGTTTTCGAACGTGCCGATCCGGGACTTGCGGTGACGCGGTGAACTGGCGCTCCTTCCGGATAATGCGGTCCGGTCCGTGCGAAACGTGCCGCCTCGACGCGGACCATATCGCGCACAGGGTCGTCGGCGCCCACCGGTCTCCCTGTTTCGGGGATATCCGCGATGATGCGATCTCCGAAGCCGTCGCCGCCCCACTTGCCCCGGCGGCACCATAGGGCAGCACGGCGTCCGGCTCGCTATGCAGAACCCCCGAATCGTCTGCCCCCTCCCGGCCGCGTTTGAAGGCAGCTCCGAACGCAGCTATATGGGCGCTTGCTCCGGACCGCCGGTCTCCGGCCACCGTGCCCGGGGCTGGCGCTCAAAGGCCCCGTAGCTCAACTGGATAGAGCATCGGATTTCTAATCCGACGGCTGGAGGTTCGAGCCCTCCCGGGGTCGCCATTATTCGGGCAGGATCGCAATCCCCTCGATCTCGAACATCGCGCCGTCGCGCGCGAATTTGGAGATTTCGACCGTGGTCGAGGCCGGCGGCGCGGCCATATTGAGATAGGTGTCCCGCACCTCGCGGAACGTCGACAGATGGGACATGTCGGTGAGGTAGTTGTTGATCTTGACCAGATCGCCGAAGCCCGCACCGACCGCAGCGAGCGCGAGCTTCAGATTCTCGAAAGCCTGGATCGCCTGCGCACGGAAATCGCCCGGCGCGCCGACGACATTGCCGTCGGTATCGAGCCCGAGCTGACCCGCAATATAGACGATACGGCCCGGGCCCTTGATCTCGACCACATGGCTGTAGCCCGGCGGCTTCGACAAGGTCGGCGGGTTGAGAAAATGGGGCTTGGGCATCGGACGTCCTCCCGGCGGTCGTTACGTTTCTGCCGGCAAGTATGCGCAGGCGCAGGGCACAACGCAAACGCGGGAGCCGAGTGCCGGACCAGATGCCAAACGCGACATGATGAAGGAAAACGATCAAAGATTGACGGATCCGCTAACGGACCGCTTCAGCCGTCAGTGGGTCCACTGGCCGCGGCGCTGAGATGCGAAATTGTCGGCATAGGCGATGATGCGCCGCGCCGGCTCCTTGGGTTCGAACACCTGGTAGGGGATGCCCTCACGCTCGCAATAGGCGATCGCTTGCTCGGAAGTTGCAAAGCGTAGCCGCACCTGACTTTTCATGTCGGTCGAGGAGGTCCAGCCCATCAGCGGCTCGACCACGCGCGGCGCTTCCGGCTCAAATTCCAGAATCCAGTCTCTGGTCTTGGCGGTGCCGGATTGCATCGCAGTCCGGGCGGGCTTGTAGATGCGTGCGGTCATGCGGATCGTCAATCCTCAGTTTTACCGGCGGAGCGGTTGGTCGGGGCAGCAGGATTTGAACCTGCGACCCTCTGCTCCCAAAGCAGATGCGCTACCAGGCTGCGCTATGCCCCGATCCGGCCGGTTGGAGCGATGAATAAGGACTTTGCCGCGCCGCCGCAAGCGCGCCGCGACAGCGCGGGCGGGCCCAGGATCGGCAGGTCCTCTTACTTGTCCGAGAACAGGGGGTGGGCGACCTTGTCGCCCGGCTTGATGCCGAGCTTTTTCGCCGTGCCGCCGATGACTTCGAGCACACCCCTCACGGGGCCACCGGAGGGAATCGTCTTTTCCGACAGCGGCACCGTATTTTCCGCGATCCGCCGGATGGTGCCGTCACCATTGATGAACAGCATGTCGAGCGGGATATAGGTGTTGCGCATCCACATCGAGACATGCTGGTCCGGCTTGAAGTCGAACAGCATGCCCCTGCCCTCCGGCAGTTCCTTGCGGAACATCAGGCCTTTCGCCCGCTCCTCGTCGGTGCGTGCGACCTCAACCGTGAAGACATGGACGCCGCTCGCGGTAACGATCTCCAGCATCTCCTCGGCGGCGCGAACCGGCGCCGCCTGGGCCAGCATACCGAGCAACGCGGCGAGCGCAGCGATCCGGTGAAGCTCGAAAAAATAGGTCGGAGAAGATAAACCCATCGCTCATTGCCTGTCGCGGACCGGCCCGCGAACTGACGCGGCGAAGTCCGGCTAGTGGGAGGCGGGTCCGTGCGAACCACCGTCGGGCTGCACTTCGGCAGCCATCAGGCCTTTGGGCCCGGGTCCGAAACGCACCAGCACAGTCTGTCCCGGACGCAGCTCGGTCATCCCGTAGCGGCGCAGGGTTTCCATGTGGACGAAAATATCCGCGGTTCCCTCGCCGCGGGTCAGGAAGCCGAACCCGCGCAGCCGATTGAACCATTTGACGATGGCGCGCTCAAGACCGGAGGTCGGCGTCACCGTGACGTGGGTGCGCGGCGGCGGCAGCTGCGCGGGATGGATTGCGGTGCTCTCGTCCATCGAAAGAATGCGAAAGGCCTGCATGCCCTTCGGCCGGGCCAGCGCCTCACACACCACGCGTGCACCTTCATACGCCGTCTGATAGCCGTCGCGGCGCAGACAGGTGACATGCAACAGCACGTCGGGAGATCCATCGTCTGGAATGATGAAGCCGAAACCCTTCGACACATCGAACCACTTGATGGTCCCAGAAACCTCGACCAGGGTGCCGCTGGATTCGTCCGCGACCCCCGCATGACGATCTGGCCCCAGACCGTAACCCGCACCGGACACTTTTGGCCCCATTTCACCCGACGCCATGACCGCCGCGCCGCCGCTTCCATTAAGCGTCTCTTCCGGACGCTTGAAACGAATCTCTTACACTCAAGACTAACACTGGCGGATGTTTGTAAAAGCGGAAAATGCAAGCGGGGCAAGTTTAACTTGCGCCCTGTGCAAAAGTTGCTTGACACGAATCAGTGAGCAATCAGCGGCGACAACACATCGCCAATATCGTTGCGAATGACAAGATCGGCGATTTCATCGAACTCGGTCGCCTCCCGGTTGATGATCACGAGCCGCGCGCCATTTTTCCTGGCATGCAACGGAAAAGCGGCCGCAGGCCATACCACGAGCGACGAACCGATGGCGAGAAACAGATCGCAATCCTCGGCCCACGCTTTTGCGCGCAACATGGCGTCCTCAGGCATGGCCTGGCCGAACGAGACTGTCGCCGTCTTGATAGGGCCGCCGCAATCGCAATCCGGCGCACGGCCCCCGGTCTCCTCAAAGCGTTTCCGAATAAAGGCAAGTTCGTAGCGCTTGGCACAATCCAGGCAGGTGGCAAAAGTCGTATTGCCGTGAAGTTCAATCACGGCTTCGTGCGGCATGCCCGCCGCCTGATGCAGATTGTCAATATTCTGCGTAATGACCCCGGGCGATTTGCCGGCGCGGTAAAGCGACGCCAGCGCCAAATGGCCACGCGTCGGCTTGGCCTTACAGAAATAGTCTTCCATCGCAAAGCGCCTGCGCCATGATTCGTCGCGCATCTCGCGGCTCGAAAGAAAAAGGTCGAACGGGATGGGCTGTGTCGTCGTCCACAAGCCGCCCGGAGACCTGAAATCCGGAATGCCGCTCTCGGTGGAAATGCCCGCGCCGGTAAATGGCACGACGCGTTCGGCGTCATCCAGCATGCCGCGCAAGGCCGCCGTTGCCGCCGCAAGATCGGGCACGATCGGGTTTCGCATGGTCACCTATCCAACGCAAAGTCAGATCTGCAGCGCAAACATCCGCTCGCAAATATCGCGTCGCGCCAGCCGCAGCGCAACCGCTTGACCTTGGCTTTGCATGGACTAGCTGATATCGGCATCCGAACCCACGCGACGCTCAGGAACCGGACCATGCGTTATCTTCACACCATGCTGCGCGTGCGCGATCTCGAGGCCGCGCTCGACTTCTACTGCAATAAGCTCGGCCTGAAGGAATCGTTTCGCCGGGAAGATCCCAAAGGCCGCTACACTCTCGTGTTCCTGATGGCGCCCGGCGACGAGGCTGCGGTCGAGCAGTCGCGGGGGGTTGGCCGGCCAGGGCCTCTGATAGAGCTCACCTATAATTGGGACACCGAGGACTACGGCGAGGCGCGCCATTTCGGGCATCTCGCCTTCGAGGTCGACGATATTTACCAGACCTGCGAGCGGCTGATGAAGGCGGGCGTCACCATAAATCGGCCGCCGCGCGACGGCCAAATGGCGTTCGTGCGAGCGCCGGATCGCCAGTCGGTCGAGCTTTTGCAGAAGGGCGATGCCTTGCCTCCGAAGGAACCCTGGGCCTCGATGCCCAATTCCGGTCATTGGTGAGCCAAGGCCCGGGCAGCGGCGCAGAGTCAAACAACGCTGTCCGAAACGAACCACTGCCGGCCGGATTTGCATATTCGGTCCGGCCGATCCGGGGCGAGGCGGATTTCGTCGAATCGCCGCGTTCCCGCCTTGCCTCCCCGGCAATCCATCTCTATACAACGGCCCGGCCTGTCGGCCGGTCAGCGCCCATCGTCTAGCGGTCTAGGACGTCGCCCTTTCACGGCGAAAACAGGGGTTCGAGTCCCCTTGGGCGCGCCAATCCCGGCGCAATCGCTTACACCGAACGGAACTTCGTTCGATCAGGCGCTCCCGAACGACTTGCAGTACAACTGACGAACGCCAATATCATTCGTTGAGAGACGGTTGAGGGCGGCGCTTCTGATTACGCTGGCCGCAAACCGAATAGCTTTGAGCCGGAAGAGCAAAAGCCCGGTTAGGCTTGCTTGCACGCCACAACCCGGCAGGCGGCAGAATGCGCGGCTGACCATGTCGCTGTGGCGCCGACGGCGTGAATGCCTCTGGAGCAGATACGAGCGGAGCGAGGCAGCAAAGATGGCGCGCTTCACAGTCCGGACCGAGGACGCGGCCAAGCTTTTCATGTGCGCAATGCTGGGCGGTTACACGCTGCCGGACGCCGGCGCTCAGGGCTTACGAACAGATCACAAGGTCGAATGCCATCTGTTTCGCAAGAAGGCAGACGGTACATGGTTCGTGGGCGGGCAAACGACGGTCGAATTCGGCTCGACGCGGATCACTTTGCCGCCGGGCGAAGTGGCCCGCGGGGACTTCCCGTTCGGCGTGACCGACCTGCACGCCATCCTGCTCAACGCCTGCGGCGGCACCAAAACACCGCCCGGACCGCGCCAACCAGCGTCTGATTAGCTAGAACGCGGGCCTCCTCCGGACGATGAACCAGCCCTAAAAATTTGCGCCCCGGTAACGTCCCGCCTGTACAGTTCGGGTCCGGCTGTCGCACGACGCATTGAACCGCTGTCGGACGACGATCCGGAAACAGGAGCACGCAGATGCCCGCCACCCCCGACGCGCTGATCAAGAGCTTGCCGAAATGCGAGCTCCACATCCACATCGAAGGCAGCCTCGAGCCCGAGATGATGTTCGCGCTGGCGCGAAGGAATAACATCGCCCTGCCCTATAACTCGGTCGAGGACATCCACGCGGCCTACCGGTTCAACAACCTGCAGGATTTTCTCAACGTCTATTATCAGGGCATGTCGGTCCTGATCACCGAGCAGGATTTCTACGATCTCGCTTTCGCTTATCTGAAGCGCGCGCAGACCGACAATGTCCGCCATGTCGAGATGTTCTTCGATCCGCAGGGCCACACCAGCCGCGGCGTCGCCTTCGAAACCGTCATCGACGGCCTGTCGCGAGCGGTCGCCGATGCGCGAACCGCCTTCGGCATTTCGGCGAGCCTGATCATGTGCTTCCTGCGCGATCTCGACGAGGACAGCGCACTCAAGACCCTCGATGCCGCGCTGCCATTCCGCGACCGCATCATGGGCGTCGGGCTTGACTCCGCCGAGCGCGGCAATCCGCCCAGCAAGTTTGCCCGTGTTTACGCGCGGGCCCGCGACGAGGGCTTCTTTCTGACCGCCCATGCCGGCGAGGAAGGCCCGGCGAGCTATGTCTGGGAGGCGCTCGACATTCTCGGCGTGATGCGGGTCGATCACGGCAATCATGCCCTGGACGACGCGGCGCTGGTCGGCCGGCTGGCGCGCGAACAGATGGCGCTGACAATATGTCCGCTCTCGAACCTGCGGCTTCGGGTGATCGACGATCTGAACCATCATCCACTCAGGCGGATGATGGACAAGGGGCTGATGGTCACCGTCAATTCGGACGATCCGGCGTATTTCGGCGGCTATGTGAACCAGAATTACCGCGCCATCTCGGATGCGCTCTCGCTCACGCGCGAGGAGATCGTGGCCGTCGTGCGCAATGGCTTCAATGCCTCGGTCATGAATGGCGACGAAAAGGCGAAAGCGCTCGCCGAGGTGGATCGCGTCTTGGCCGGGCTGACGTGAAGCCTCGCCGCGGCGGCGGCGCTCATAGACCCCTGCGGGCGCCGATGACCGTGCAGCCAATGCCCTTGGCGTCGGAACTGACGAATCCGAGCGGGATATCCCTGATCATCTTTTCGGCGCGCGGCTGGATGACCTGGTAGACCCCCTGCGCATGTTCTTCTACGGCTCCGCTCGCATCCCGGAACCGGCAGCTGATCCGGTCGACACGGACTGCATACGCGTTATTGTTTCGCACTATTACGTCGGCAGAGGTGGTCAGCCCAAATCCCTCGCGCCGCCACGCCACGTTAACCACCGGCATTGCCGGGCGCGGATCGGACGCGACCAACGGCACCGAGGCAGGAACGGTCCCCGTCACCACAGCAGACTCGCGGTCGGTAAGGGCAAGATAGCCGCCCGCACCGATCAGAACGGCGCCGGCCAGAATCGTCGATACCTTCATGACGCGAACCGTTGACGCAACACGACGCCAGCCTTTGAGCCAGCTCGACCGACAAATTAGCGAAAAAATTTTAATCAACCTCTAAGCGGGCATCCGGCGTTTGCCCTGCCTGAAGCCGCGCCGGTCAGCAGCCGCAGCCCGCGCCCGCGGGCAGACCGATGCGGTGGATGCCGCATTCGGAGCGGCCAGTATTGCGCCAGCGCCCCGCCCGAGGCGCTTCGCCCGGACGGGTGCGGCTGGTGCAGGGCATGCAGCCGACCGAGGAAAAGCCCATCTTTTCCAGCGGATGGCGCGGCAGTCCTGCTGTTTCGAAGACTGCCGCGATGTCATTTTGCGACAGCGCCGCGAGGGGATTGAACTTCAGCAATTGCCCGTCCGTCTCGGCATGCGCGATCGCAGCGCGGGCGCCGCCCTGAAAGCGCTTTCGGCCGTTCATCCAGCCGTCGAAACCGCCGAGCGCATCCGACAGCGGACGGACTTTGCGGATATGACAGCAGCTCTCGGTATCGCGCAGCCACAGATCGCGATGAGGATCGCGCCGCTCCAGCAATTCGATCTGCGGCTTGAGGGAGCGCACGTCGGTCAGCCCGAAAAAGTCGACCAGCCGATCACGATAATCCAGCGTCTCCTCGAACAGCATGCCGGTATCGAGAAACAGGACAGGAAGGCCCGGATCGACATCGGCGACGAACTTCAAGAGCACGGCGGATTCAGTGCCGAACGACGAGACCACGGCGAGCCGTCCAGCCGGCACCGCCTCCATCGCCTTTTCGATGACGGCTGCGGGAGACGCCGACGCCAGCGCCTCGTTCAGGCGCGCGACGCGGGCGTGCAGGGTTTCCGGGACGGTCATCAGGCAAGCTCTGTTATGCCGGCACGAGGCCTGGAAGCAATAAACAGACGCCGACGCAATGCTCCGGGTGTCCCGTCCGCAGCAGGCTGATAGAATACGTTGTAACGCTGCAACACCTCGCAGAAGGCCTTCGCGTCTTCGGGTTTCCTGACCTCGAAGGCGTCGAAGCCGGCGCGGTGCAGGAACAGGAATTGGTCGCGCAGCACGTCTCCGGTCGCGCGGAGTTCGCCGGTAAAGCCGAGCCGCTCCCGCAACGTCCGCGCCTGGCTATAGGCACGGCCGTCCTTGAAAGTCGGAAACACCAGCGCGATCATCGCGAGACGGTCGAGCCAGGGAGCCAGTTCGGCGACGTCGCGATCATTCGGCCAGATCACCCCGGTCGGCCCCGCCCGCCCGGCAGCCTCCTCCGCGCGCGCCATGAACTGCGTCGCAGTCAGGAGGACCGCGCCCTCGGGCGGCAGCGGCGCATCGTCCTCGACGCGAAGAAAGGGGTCTTCGACCGTTTCGCCATTTCTAATGAGCGGCATAGACACGTTCCTTGAAAGGTTCGACTCCAATCCTTCGGACCGTGTCGATGAACAATTCGTCCGGCTGGGCGCGCAGCTCGACATAGGCCGCGACCACATCCTCAATCACATCGGCAACCTGCTCGTAGGGCACTGCAGGGCCCAGCAATTCACCAAGTTCCGCATTCTCGTCAGCGCGGCCGCCGAGCGTAATCTGGTAGAATTCCTCGCCGTTCTTCTCGACACCCAGAATGCCGATATGGCCGACGTGATGGTGGCCGCAGGCATTGATGCAGCCGGAGATGTTGATGTGCAGACGACCGATATTGCGCGCCGACTGGATGTTGCAAAATCGCCGGCTCAACTCCTGCGCCACCGGAATGGCTCGGGCATTGGCGAGGCTGCAATAGTCGAGACCGGGGCATGCAATAATGTCGGAGACCAGCCCGACATTCGGCGTCGCAAGCCCGATCGCATTGAGGGCCTGCCACAATGCATGCAGATCGCGCTGGCGCACATGCGGCAGGACCAGATTCTGCTCGTGCCCGACCCGGATTTCGGCCTCCGAATAGCGGTCGGCAAGATCGGCAATGACATCCATCTGGTCAGCCGTGGCGTCCCCTGGTGGCGCGCCCGCGGGCTTTAGAGATAGCGTGACGATGGCGTAGCCCGGCGCCTTGTGCGGCGCGACCGCGTTCCTGTACCAGGCGTCGAACCCCTGATCGGCGGTCCGCTCAGCCTGAAGCAGCGCGATCTCGTCGCGCAAATCCTCGTAGACCGGATAGCGGAAGCGCGCGGCGATATCGGCGATGATGGCGTCGTCAAGAGCGAGCGCGCTGTCCCGGATCGCGCGCCACTCCTCCTCAACCGCGGCGGCGAACTTATCTGCGCCGAGTTCATGGACCAGGATCTTGATGCGCGCCTTGTAGATATTGTCGCGCCGTCCGTAGAGATTGTAGACGCGCAGGATCGCCTCGATATAGCTGAGTAGATCGCGCTTGTGCACGAACCGCTTGATCGTCTTGCCGATGAACGGCGTGCGGCCGAGCCCGCCGCCGACCACGACCTCGAAACCCGCCTCACCCGCATCGTTCCTGTGAAGCCGAAGCCCAATGTCATGCACGCGGATCGCCGCACGATCGTGCTTTGCCGCCGTGATTGCGATCTTGAACTTACGCGGCAGGAACGAGAATTCCGGATGCATGGTCGAATGCTGCCGCAGGATTTCGGCATAAACCCGCGGATCCTCGATCTCGTCGGGCGCAACCCCCGCCCATTGGTCGCTGGTGACGTTGCGAATGCAATTGCCGCTGGTCTGCATGGCGTGCAGATGCGTCTGCGCCAGCACCTCCAGAACCTCCGGCATCTCCTCCAACTTGATCCAGTTGAACTGGATATTCTGACGTGTGGTGAAGTGGCCGTAGCCGCGGTCGTAGCGCCGCGCGACATGCGCGAGCGTCCGCATCTGTTCCGACGACAGCGACCCATAGGGAATCGCAACCCGCAGCATATAGGCGTGAAGCTGCAGATAGACTCCGTTCATCAGCCGCAGCGGCTTGAACTCGTCCTCCGTCAGCGCACCCGAGAGCCGGCGCTCGACCTGATCGCGGAATTCGGCGACCCGTTCGGCGACCACGGCGCGGTCAAATTCGTCGTAAACGTACATAGCCTATGCCGCCTCGCTGCCCGGCAACGCAAAAGTCGGCCCCGCCACGCGGATGCGTTCGCGCAAATTGCCCGGCCTGATGTCGCCGCCATCGAGCAGCACGGGCGCCACATAGGCCCCGACCGCCTCGATATCGCTTGCATTGGCGTCCTTGAGGAGGCGCGTCGCCTCGTCTGCCGTCGTCGTCACCACCGCATCGCGCAGGGCGGTCGACCAGCCGCGCTCCGCGGTGCGATAGACCACTACGCCATCGGTCAGACGGTTGGCCGTGATCACCACCGGCCCCTTCACTTTAAGCTTCTGCTGTTGCGGCGCGGTCATTCTGCGGCCTCCAGGTGTCCGACCGCCTCTTTCCAGGCGCGCGAATGCGCGACGACGTCGCCGACGACGATCAGCGCCGGCCCCTGGCCTGCAGCAGCGGCAAGTGCAGGCAAGTGCGACAGCGTGCCGGTGATGGCGTGGGAATCCGGCCGGGTTCCACGAGCCAGTACCGCGACCGGCGTCCGCGGGTCGCGTCCGGCCGCAACGAGGCCGTCCCGCACAGCCGAAGCCGTCGTCAGGCCCATATAGACCGCGACGGTGGTGGCGCGATCGGTCAGACCGGACCAATCGATCTTTTCCGCACCCTCCGCAGTATTGGCGGTCACGATCGAGAGCCGCGTTGCTTCCTTTCGGAAGGTCAGCGGTAAACCGGCTTCCGCCGCGCAGCCCAGCGCCGCAGTGATGCCGGGCACAACCGTGACCGCGATGCCTTCTTCTTCGAGCGCTTCGCGCTCCTCGCCGCCGCGCCCGAAGATGAAGGGATCGCCGCCCTTCAGCCGCACAACCTTGCGGCCCGCCTTCGCTTCGGCAACAAGACGGCGATTGATCGCCTCCTGCCCAATGCCGGGCTGACCCTTGCGCTTGCCGACATGGACGATCTCGGCATCCCGCCGCACCCGCGAGAGGATGTCCGGCGAAACCAGATCGTCGGTGAAGACGATGTCCGCCGATTGCAGCGCATGAAGGGCCTTCAAAGTCAAAAGGTCGGGATCTCCCGGCCCAGCGCCGACGATCTGAACATGGCCCTGCTTTGGCGCATCGAGTCCCGCCCGCTCGATCGCGAGGATCAGCGCCGCCTCCGCCCTGGCGCTGCGCCCGGCGAGAAACAATGTGCCGATCGGTCCGTCAATCACCCGCTCCCAGAATTGCCGGGTCGAGAATCCACGATGGCGCAGGGCATGCAGACGGTCCCGATAGCGGCCCATCAAGGCGGCAAATTCGCCGATCCGTTCGGGAAGAAGCTGTTCGATCGTCTCGCGCAAGCGCCGTGCGAGCACCGGTGACGCGCCGCCGGTGCCGATCGCGACCACGACGTCGCCGCGGTCCACGATCGACGGAAAGATGAAAGTCGAAAGATCGGGTCGGTCGACGATATTGACCGGCACATTCATGGCGCGGGACCGCGCTGCAAGTTCTTCGTCGATGTCCCTGCCGGCGGATGCAACGAGCGCGACCGCGCCGAGAAAGTCATCCGCGCCCGGCAGCCCGATGCGCAGTTCGACGTCTTTGGCGTAGGCATTGTTCGCATCATCGCGTGACAGCACGTGCCAGCGGATCGCAGCACCGGCAGCCTGCAGAATGCGAAGCTTGGCGCGGGCTTCGGCTCCCGCGCCGACGAGGATGACCGGGCCCTTGGACAGATCGAAAAACAGCGGCAGGTAACGCATCGCAGCTCCATTCGCGCTTGTGCCAGGCACGCGCGGCCCCCTCTGTATGGCACCGCGGCTGCGAAATGTGCTGCCGAAGTTGGTTGCAAGGCTGGAAAATACCCCTCCGCAGAACGCGCCGGAGAGAAGAGATATTTCGAATTGGAGCAACACTGAGCTGCAGCCTCGGAATCGAAAAGCCCCGGCGCAAGCCGGGGCTCTCGAAACATTTCAGCGCTAACAAATCGTGCTGTACCCGAGCCGCGCTTACTGATTGGAGGGCGGCGTTGCCGGAGGCGGCGTCATGCGCTCGGCCGGCGTTGCATCGGGACCTGGGGCAGCATTCGGCGCGGGAGCCGGCGTGACATCCGCCGGGGGCGGATTGACCGCGGCCGGGGGTGGCGAAGCCTGACCCGTCGTTGCCGGCGGCTCCGTCGCAGTACCGGCGGTTCGGTCGCTGCCGCTGCCCATGAAGCTCAGCGCCACGAGCAGCACCACGAGCGCCGCTACGCCCCCTATGACCCAACCGTAGTTGAAGCCTCCGGTTGTCGCTGCGCCCTCATAGGCCGTCGGACGGCCGGCGGGGCGTTTGGGATCCAATCGGTTAGGATCGTAGTCGGACATTTTACTTCTCCTTCGTGACGATGTTTTCAACGCGCACGTGTCGACAATGGCCCGCCTCCATGGTGGTTCCGCCTGCGATGCCCCGATGCCGGCAGACACGCACACGACGGCGGCCACGCTAGAATCAGCGCACCTGGAACTTCTGTGAAATCCGCACGTTGTCGGGCCGCCAAGTCATGCCGTAGCGCGCCAACGTCATGCACGATTGCGGCGGGATCGCTGAGGTGATGTTTTCATGGAGATTTCGGATGATCAGGTTGATGCTCGGGGCAGCCGCAATGCTTGCCGCGATTCATGTCGCGTCTGCAGAAGAACTGAAAGGACGCGGTGACGCCAACAAGGATTTGACGACTTGTCCGCCGTCGAGTGCCGGCCAAACCACCGGTTCGGCGTCCCAGGACGCGATGGCCGTCGAGAAGAGCGCCATCCTTCCATCCGCGGAAGGTCACGAGAATTCCGCCGCACCGACCGTTCAGCGCAATGGGGAGGCGGTCGAAGCGCGCACGGATTGTCCGCAGGACGCAACGCAGCCAAAGCCGAATGGATGATTTTCCGCAACAGACGCTGACTTTTTCGACACATGTTGTTTGAGATTTTCGGCCGCGAATCCGGACGACGGATTCGCGGTCTTTTTGACGCGCCGCACGAGATTTCGGTTTCTTCTGGACAGCCAAGCCGGTTAGATCGCTTCGCAACCGGAGTGACGCTGCGTGCGAACCCTTGGCGTACTTGCCTTTATCATCGTGCTGACAGGGCTGGCGCGGAGCGACGACACGTGGCCGGCGCCGCGCACGCTCTCCTACACGGCCGATTGGTCCGCGGCGCGCGATGCGCTTGCGCCGGTGCCACAACAAAACAATGCGGACGATCCGCTCTCTGTCGCGGCGTCGATCGCGGCGATGCGTTTTCCGGGGATCGCGCGAAGTCCGGTGCCGGTGCTGTTGCCATTTGCCGTTGACAAAATTCCCTGCGACCAACCGGGTGATTGCAAGACGCCGACGGGCAGCTTGCTGTCGGGATTTTCTGCGACGGAATTCTTCCAGGTCGGACCCACCGGATACGACGCGACCTTCACCCTGCGCATGCAGGACGCTCCGGGCCTGTCGGGCATCGCTTACAGATATCCTGTCGTGGTGCAGATTTCCGGCTTCAACCTGCTTTACGACTTGCCGCAGCCGAAGGGAGCCGTCGAGCAGCCGGTATCCGCCGACATTGCAACCGAATTCCCCGGCATCCGGCGGCAGATCCTCGAACATACGCTGCGCTACAGCTTCGAGCGGTTCGGCATACCCTATGTGGTCTCGATCCAGTGCTTCGACGGGCCGCAGCGCCGCAACCGTCTTGCCTGCCGCAATGCCGACCGCATCGCGCAGAGATTTCTCGGCGCGCTCCGCGTTGCCGGCGGCAACCCATCGGTCTCTGCCACAGTTTCGCCGCCAGCCGCAGCAGAACGACCCGCACCGCAATCGGATGCATTCCGGTATCACCCGGTCGGCAAGCTGATTGCCGGCTCAGGCATGCGCGCGGCCGCAGGCGTCGCCGACCCCACGGTCTATGCGCGTATCCGTTTTCCTGCGGCCGAGGCGCCGGCTTATGTCAACACACAGGCGTTCCGGCGTCGCGGCGGCCTCGTCATCGCCTGGGCCCCTGCCGACGAAGCCGATGGTACCGGCTCCAAGCCAGAACCCGCAAAATACATCTGGCGTGACAATTTCTGCGAGCGGCGCGACTTTGCCGTCGGGCAATGTCCGTCCGGGCGCGGCCATCAGGGCCAGGATATCCTCGGCGTCTCCTGCACGCCGGGTCCGCGCAAGCGCGACTGCCCGGCCAATCGCGACGCGGTGGTGGCCGCACGCGCGGGCATGATCCTGCGCGAGCCCTGGCACGATTCCTTCTTTCTCGTCACCAATGCGCCCGGCGAACGTATGCGCTTTCGCCATCTGCACATGCATCCGCAGCATCTGGATGCGGGCGGCATCGTCAGCGGCCGTATCGTCAGGGAAGGCGAGCCGCTCGGCACCATCAGCAATTTTAGCCGCCGCCCGGGCATGACCACAACGCATCTGCATTTCGAATTGCAGGTGCCGACCCGCGACGGCTATGTGCGGGTCAATCCTTACATGACGCTGGTGGCCGCCTACGAGCATTTGATCGGCGCACGCGGGGTGGAGATTGCCGGATCCGGCGCGTCCGCATCGAACACAGAAGGTGCGCCGGCCGCGACAAAAAGCCGGAGCAAGCAGCGCACCCGCTATGCAAAATCCCAAAGCCGCAAGCGTCGCTGAGCGGCCCGATTGCCGCCAAGGTCGCATCCGATAGGATTGGCTATGTTTCGCTTTGACGATTCGCGGCTGCACCGGCGGCACATCCTGCGCGGGGGGCTCGCCTCCGCTGCCGCGCTCGTTCTGCCCGGCGAACTTCAGGCGCAGAAAGCCGAACAGCCGTTCGAACAATGGGTCGCAGCGTTCCGGCCGAAGGCGCTGGCCCGCGGCATTTCGGGTGCGACCTATGACCGGGTGATGACCGGACTGAAGCCGGATATGGGCGTGTTCGCCCTGCAGCGCTCGCAGCCCGAATTTAAGGAACAGCTCTGGCAATATCTCAACCGACGGGTCTCCGAATGGCGCATCGTCACCGGACGCGAGCGCGCCAGACAATATTCAGGCCTGTTCGACAGGCTTGAAGCCGATTTCGGCGTATCGCGTGTCACCCTGCTCGGCCTCTGGGGCATGGAAACCGCCTATGGCGATCCGGTGGTGTTTCAAAATCACATGCGGCCGGTCTTTCCGTGTCTGGCTGCGCTGGCCTGGGACGAACCGCGGCGGCGCAATTATTGGGAAACCGAGCTGATCAACGCGCTGCGCATCGTCGAGCGCGGCTGGAGCACGCCGTCGGAGATGCGCGGATCTTGGGCCGGCGCGATGGGGCACACCCAGTGGATGCCCGAAGTCTGGCTGAACATCGGCGCGGATTATGACGGCGACGGCCGCGTCAATCCGTTCGGCCGCCCCGACGACGCACTGGCCGGCACCTGCCGCTATCTGATCCAGCGCGGCAACTACCGCCGTGGCGAGCCCTGGGGCTATGAGGTCAAGGGACCCGCGCCGTCGGGCACGCACAGTTATGCGGAATGGCAGAAGGCCGGTATCGTGCGCGCCGACGGCAAGCCTTACGCAATGCCTCAGGCGCGCGCGCAGGGCTGGGTGCCGGTCGCAGGCGGTCCGCAGTTCCTGATCGGCGCCAATTTCAACGCTGTCAAAAGCTACAATCCGTCGATGAACTACGCGCTCGCCATCTGTCATCTTGGCGACTGCGTGATGGGCGCCGGCCCGTTCGTACAGGCCTTCCCGAACAGCGAACGCGCGCCGACGCTGGCGGAAGTGCAGGAAATCCAGCAAAGACTGACTGCCCTGGGCTTCGATACCGGCGGCACCGACGGCCGCGTCGGCCTGCAAACCATGCGCGCGGTGGCGAATTTCCAGCGCAAGATCAACATGAAGCCAGATGGCTATGCCGGAGTGACGCTGCTGGCACGGTTGCGGCGGGCGAGCTAGCAGCCAAGGCGCATCATCACACCTGCGCCGTTGCCCTCCGATCACGCTCGACGAAAGCGACCAGTTCTTTCGCCTGGTCGGTGAAGAGCTGGAGCTTTCCGGTGTCGAGCGGTTCGTCGAGCCGCTGAAGCAGAAACAGGTCGTCTCCGTCCGCAAAGCCGGGTGCAAGACCGCAGAAGAAAAAACCAAGCGCGCGCGCGGCATTCGTCAGATGCGGAACGCCCGGATCGCCGACCGGAGCGGCAAGCTGCACCGAACTGGCCCCTGCCCCGCGCATATCGCGCAGCGACTGCTCAACCGCAGAGGCGCAGTCCCGGCCGATTTGCGCGAACCGGATGGTTCCATAGCCGCGATCGTTGACCTTGGCCGACATGCGCGATTGCGGGGACGCCGGGGCCGAAACGTCAGCGACCGATACCGGCACACCGAGACGCGCATAGATATCGAGCATCACATCACGGTACGGCGCCGGCGCCTCGATCTTGCGCGCGGCGGGCGGCTGCACGAAGCGGAAGGTGCGAAGATAGCTCTGCCGCTGCCCGGCGGTTGGACAGGCGATGTCCTTCGGCCGGAAGCTTTCCGGATTGACGCCGAGCAGAACGGCGCAGACGGGCATGCCGGCCCGCTCGTCGTTGCGCTGGGAAAAGGTATGGATGGTGAGCGGCTCGGCATAGATGCCGTGCAGGCCGCGCCTGGGCGCTTCGACGGACAGCCGCTCCGTCATCTGTTCCAGGAGATGATGTCCCCGATAGGCCGGCAACACGACGGCCTCCCCACGTTCGGCCACCAGCGAGCCCGGCTCGCGTTCCAGCGCAAGGTGGCCGATCACTGCGCCATCGTCGTCGCGCGCCACCACCGGAATTACTTCGCCGCTTTCGACCTTGGCCCAGTAGCGATCGGGGCAAAAAACCTCGGCATGAACATAGCGGTCGCCATAGACTTCCGTGAAGCAGCGGGCGATGGCCGGCGCATCGCCCTGCTTGGGCAGATCGATGCGGGCGTCGGGCATCGCGTGCGTTTCTGCGTTCGGGAGAGCTGACAATTGCATGGTGCTGGCCCGGATTAGCCGTCACGTAAGGGCGCGATTAATCTAGCAGGTAACGATTGAGATTCGATTACCTGCGCAGCAATACAACGCCAATCTGCTGAGAATGCATCGGGCTTGGGGGGCGCTAACGCAGATTTGCCGCCGTCTGCATCCGCGTCGATGTGAGATTGCTGCCGCGCGCCGTGATCCAGTCGGTCAGGAAGGCGGTGAAAGCCCTCACCTTCAGTGGGGTCTCCGGCGCGCGCGGATAGACCGCGATCAGCGGGCGCGCCGCAACGTGATGGCGCGGAAACAGCGTCACCAGCGTGCCTGTAGCCAGATCATCGGCGACGACGTAACGCGGCAGCAATACGGCGCCAAGACCCGCAACCGCGGCCTTGCGCAGGGCGAGCGCCGAATTCGAGGTGAAGGTGCCCGCGATCTTGACGGTCACCGGACCACGCGGGCCCTCGAACCTCCAGACGCGGTCGTTGGGCAACGCGCTTTCATGCACCATACAGGGAAAGCGCGCCAGGTCAGCGGGCGCACTCGGGCGCCCCTCCCGGATCAACACGGACGGCGCGACACAAACCACCCAGTCCATCGCGGCGATCGGCGTTTCGGCAAGCGAAGCATTGCGCGGCGATGAGAATTGCAGCGCAAGATCGAAGCCGCGTTTGCCGAAATCCGTCGGTTGAAAC
>NZ_JBKBVB010000059.1:0-26510 GCF_046289595.1 Pseudorhodoplanes sp. | reverse complement strand
CGGCAGCCGCTGCCGGAGGCGATCGCGGCCCCGCGCTGGCTGCTGGGCCGCACCTGGGGTTCGACCCATACCAATCTGCGGATGGAAGCCCGCTTCGACGGCAACCTGATCGACCGCCTGCTGTCGGCCGGTCACGATGTCGCGGTGCTGGACGAGGCCTTTTCCGACACCATGGGTCATGCCGGGGCGATTGTCCTGCACCCAGACGGCACGCTGGAAGGGGCGCACGATCCGAGGGCCGATCCGGGCGCTTTCGGGGTCTGATGTTATAACGCCCGCCTCCATTCCGCCGCCTTCCGTGATATTGTGCAGCAACGCCGCCAACGCGCGATCAGCAAGAGTAGGCACCGGTTTTGCATCGATCGCGCGTCACCAATCGCGACCCGGAACACAGATGATTTCCCGCTTACTTCGTCCGCTCGTGCTCGGGCTTTCGGCCGGCCTGCTGGCGCTCGTTCTTGCTGCGCCGGAGGCCCTGGCGCATCCTCATGTCTATGTCACGATGAAAAGCGAGATTGTCTATGATGGGCAGGGCCGGATGACCGGCATCCGACACCGCTGGACCTTCGACGACATGTTCTCGTCCTACGCGACGCAAGGCCTCGAATCAAAAGTGAAGGGCAAGTTCACCCGCGAGGAATTGCAGCCCCTCGCCGAGGTGAACGTGACCTCGCTCAAGGAATTTGATTTCTTCACGCAAGGGAAACTCGACGGCAAGAAGGCCGAGTTCGAACAGCCGGTAGACTATTTCCTGGAGCAAGAGGACGACCTCCTGACACTGCACTTCACGCTGCCGCTGAAGAAGCCGGTCGCGACCAAGACGGTCGATCTCGACATCTACGACCCGCTCTATTTCGTCGCCTTCGAATTCGCCGACAAGGAGCCGATCACGTTGAAGGGCGCGCCGGCCTCCTGCAAGCTCTCGACGGTGAAGCTCGGCGACGACAGCCAGGTGAAGTCGCTGAGCGAGTCCATTTTCGCCCGACCCGACCCGAACAATCCGTTCGGTGCGCAATTCGCCAACAAGATCGGCGTGAAATGCTGACGGGCCGCCGGCCGACCGATCTTTGGTTTATGCTTGGCGCTGCGGCTGTTGTCGCGCTGGCAATTGCGCTTGCGCATGACGCTGCCTTGGCGCAGGCCAACCCGTTCGGAGCGCCGCGCGCGGCACCGCCACCGCCCGACGGCATCGTTGGCTGGCTGTTGGCCAAGCAGTCCGAGTTCTATCGCGGGCTGTCCGGCGCGATCCGTGCGGCCAAGAAAGACGGCAGCGCGGTGTGGGGGCTGTTCGCGCTGTCCTTTGCTTATGGCGTGTTCCATGCAGCCGGACCGGGTCACGGCAAGGCGGTGATTTCGTCCTATGTCATCGCCAACGGCGAGACCTGGTGGCGCGGCGTGGTGCTGTCGTTTGCCTCCGCGATCCTGCAGGCCATCGTGGCGGTGGCGATCGTCGGCATCGCCGCGGTTCTGCTTGGCGCGACACGCCGGACGATGGACGGCACGGTGTGGTGGATCGAAGTGATCAGCTACAGCCTGATTGCGCTGCTTGGCGCGCGTCTGCTTTGGGTCAAGGGGCGCGCGCTGATCGCCTCGTTCAGGAAATTCCGTGCCGGGCCAGACGCGGCGCACAGCCACGCGCATCAGCATAACCACCACGGTCATGCGCCCCATCACGATCATGCGCAAGGCCATGGGCACAAACACGACCGTGACCACGGCCACGTGCATAAACATGGCGCGTCGTGCAGCGGGCACCATCATCACGACCACGACGACCACGCCTCGGCCTGGGGCCATGCGCATGCGCCGGAGCCCCAGGAGCTTGCCGGGCCCGGCGGCTGGAAGCGCGGGCTGTCGGCCATTGTTGCGGTGGGCTTGCGGCCATGCTCGGGCGCGATCCTGGTTCTTGTCTTCGCGCTGGCGCAGGGACTGTTCTGGGCCGGGGTGGCTTCGACCTTCATCATGGGGCTCGGAACCGCGATCACGGTGGCGGCGATCGCAACGCTCGCGGTCGGCGCGCGCGGGCTGGCGCAGAAATTCGCGTCCAGCCGTCCCGGTCCCGGCATGGTGGCGCTGCGCGGGCTGGAAGTCGCGGCCGCATTGCTGGTGATGCTGTTCGGCCTCGCGCTCCTCACCGGCTATATCGCCAGCGAGCGGATGTTCGCGTAAGCCACGCTGCGCCGCTATAGTCCGCGGACAACCGATCGCGGACGAAATGCTCGCCCTTGCAGACGCCATCGACTGGATTAACGGCAAGATCGGCCGCGCCGCGGCGTGGCTTTGCGTCGCCGTGGTCGGGATCCAGTTCGCGGTGGTCGTCCTGCGCTATCTGTTCGGCATCGGCTCGATCTGGCTGCACGAATCCATCCTCTACAGCCATGCCGCGATGTTTCTGCTCGCTGCCGCCTGGACCCTGAAAAACGACGGCCATGTGCGGGTCGACCTGATCTACGCAGCCGCCGGGCCGCGTATCAAGGCCGTCATCGATCTGTGCGGCGCGCTCCTGCTGCTCATTCCGTTTGCCGCGGCGATCCTGTATTTCTCGCTTCCCTATGTCGCGCGCTCCTGGGCGATCATGGAAGGCTCGCGGGAGGCGAGCGGATTGCCGCTGGTCTTCGCGCTCAAGACGCTGATCCCGGTTTTTGCCGTGATGCTGATGCTACAGGGCGCGGCGCAGGCGATACGAGCCGCTGCGCTTCTCACCGGCAAGGCGCAGGTCTGATGGCGGAGTTGTTCGCGATCCTGCTGGTGCTGGCGATCTGCATTGCACTATTCGCGGGTTATCCGGTCGCCTTCACGCTTGGCGGGGTGTCGCTCGCCTTTGCCGCGTTCGGCAGCCTTCTCGACATCTTCAGCTTCGGCTTTCTCGGCGCGCTGCCGCAACGCATTTTCGGGGTCATGACCAGCGAGGTGCTGCTCGCCATCCCGCTTTTCATCTTCATGGGCGTGATGCTGGAGCGCTCGCGCATCGCCGAGGAATTGCTCGAGACGATAGGCCGTGCTTTCGGAACGCTGCGCGGCGGCCTTGGTATCTCTGTCGTTCTTGTTGGGGCGCTGCTCGCGGCGTCGACGGGTATCGTCGGCGCTACCGCCGCCACCATGGGGCTGATCGTGCTGCCGGCGATGCTGCGTCACGGCTACGACCCGCGGCTTGCTTCCGGAATCGTCGCTGCGTCCGCCACATTGGCGCAGATCGTTCCGCCCTCCACCGTGCTGGTGATTTTGGGCGACGCGCTCAACAATGCGTTCCAGGCCGCGCAATTGTCGAAAGGCGTGTTCGCACCCGCGACGGTGACGGTGAGCGATCTGTTTGCCGGCGCGCTGGTGCCGGGTCTTCTCCTCGTCGCGCTCTATGTCGCCTATGTCGCCGCGGTCGCGGCCGTCGCGCCAAAAGCCGCACCGGCCATCCCGCCCGATCCGGCGCTACCCGACGGCGTGAGCGCGGGCAAGCTCATGGCCGTTCTGGTTGCGCCGCTGCTCCTCATTATCGCGGTACTCGGTTCGATCCTTGCCGGCATAGCCACGCCCACAGAAGCAGCTTCGGTGGGCGCAGCCGGTGCGACGCTGCTGGCGGCGCTGCGCGGCGAAGGCACTTTCGGCGAGGCGCTGGTCCAGACCGCGATGAAGACCGCGCAGATGACCAGCATGATCTTTCTGATCCTGATTGGTGCGACTCTGTTTGGCTTGGTGTTCCGCGGCTTCGGCGGAGACGATCTCGTACATCGCGCGCTCAGCGATCTTCCCGGCGGCGCATCGGGCGCGATCGTTGCCGTGATGGTTGCGATGTTTCTCCTAGGATTCGTGATGGACGCCTTCGAGATCATCTTCGTGATCGTGCCAATCGTCGGTCCTGTGCTGCTGGCGATGCCGGGCGTCGATCCGGTCTGGCTCGGCATCCTGATGGCGTTGAACCTGCAGACCTCGTATATCCACCCGCCGCTCGGGCCGACGCTGTTTTTCCTGCGCGGGGTGGCTCCGCCCAGCATCACCACGCGGCACATTTACGTCGGTATCGTACCGTTTGTCGCGATCCAGCTTGCCGCGCTCGCGGTGCTGTGGTTCGTGCCGGGTCTGGCGACGGCCTTGCCGCGCGCGCTCTATGGTGGGGGATGATGAAAGCGGCGACGATCTTCGATTTAACGGGCACCGTCGCTCTGGTGACGGGCGCCTCGTCCGGGCTTGGCGCGCGCTTTGCGCAGGTGCTGGCAGCGAATGGCGCGAAGGTGGCCTTGGTGGCCCGGCGCAAGGACCGGCTCGACGCACTGTGCGGACGGATCGAAAAGGCGGGCGGCACTGCAATGGCCATCGAGGCCGACGTGCTCGATCGCGCGGCGATGCTGCGCGCCTTCGACGAAACACACCAGGCCTTCGGTACGGTGTCGATCCTCGTCAACAATGCGGGCGCAGCTCAGGGCGTGCGCGCGCTCGATATGACCGAAGAGGAATGGCGGCGCATTCTGTCGCTCGATCTCGATTCGGTGTTCTTCTGGTCGCAGGAAGGCGCGCGCCGCATGCTCGCTGCCGGCGTCAAGGGCTCGATTGTGAATACCGCGTCGGTGCTGGCCTTCGGCGCTGCCAAGGGCGTCACGGCTTATGCCGTGGCCAAGGCTGGCGTGGTGCAACTCACCAAGGCGCTGGCGCTGGAACTCGCCTTCAAGGGTGTGCGGGTGAACGCCATCGCGCCCGGCTGGTTCGTCACCGACATCAACCGCGCCTTTCTCGAGGGCGACAAGGGCGAGGAGATGAAGCGGTCGATCCCGATGGGTCGCTTCGGGGCGGAAGGCGATCTCGATGGCGCTTTGCTGCTGCTTGCGTCGAAGGCCGGCGCCTATATGACCGGTGCGACCATCATCGCCGATGGCGGGCAGGTGGTCCGGATCGGTTAGTCGCGCCGCCGACTCATCAGCATTGCGAATGCGTCCCTTGCATTCAATTGGCTTGATGTGAGGGCTGACGCCCAGCACTGTGCCGCCCGCAACGGAATCTCGCCCGATGGACGGCCTTGCCGGAAGCCGGCCCAGCCTTGTGGACACGTCCTATGCCTGGCTGCGGCTCGGCGTGGCGCTCGTGCTCGGCACGATCGGCAGTGTCGGCATGTGGTCCTATGTCGTGGCGCTGCCCTCCGTGCAGGCGGACTTCGCCGCGACCCGGGCCGATGCTTCGCTTCCCTATACTTTGGCAATGGCGGGATTCGCCGTCGGCAATCTCATCCTTGGCCGGCTGGCGGACCGGTTCGGCATCCTCGTGCCGATCTGGCTCAGCATCGCCTCGCTCGGCATCGGCTATGTCAGCGCCGGCTTTGCCCCGACCCTGTGGCTGCTCTGCGCGGCGCATCTGCTGATCGGCTTCGGCAGCGCCGCGTCCTTCGGTCCACTGATCGCCGACCTGTCGCATTGGTTCGAGAAGCGTCGCGGCATCGCGATCGCGATCGCCGCGTCCGGCAATTACGTCGCGGGTGCGGTCTGGCCGCCGGTGGCGCAGCATTTCATCGCCAGCGACGGCTGGCGCGCGACCCACATTGGCATCGGCATTTTCTGCGTGATCGCGATGCTGCCGCTGTCGCTGATGTTCCGCCGCCGATCGGATTTTCATACCAATGGCGGCGCGCAGCTTCGCGGTTTCGTGCCGCCGAATATCGGGGTGTCGCAGAACACGCTGTTCGTCCTCTTGTGCATCGCCGGCATCGGCTGTTGCGTCGCCATGGCGATGCCGCAGGTCCATATCGTGGCCTATTGCGGCGATCTCGGTTACGGGGTGGCGCGTGGTGCCGAAATGCTGTCGCTCATGCTCGCCTTCGGTATTGTCAGCCGGGTCGGCTCCGGCTTCATCGCCGACCGTTTCGGCGGCGTGGTGACGCTGCTGATCGGCTCGGTGATGCAGGCGGTCGCGCTGTTTCTGTATTTCCTGTTCGACGGGCTGACATCTCTCTACATCATCTCGATCCTGTTCGGGCTGTTCCAGGGCGGCATCGTGCCGAGCTATGCCGTTATCGTCCGCGAATATTTCCCGCCGCAGGAGGCCGGCGCCCGGGTCGGCATGGTGATCATGGCCACCGTGTTCGGGATGGCGCTTGGCGGCTGGATGTCGGGCTGGATTTTCGACCTCACCGGCTCCTATCGGGCGGCCTTCCTCAATGGCCTGGCCTGGAACCTGCTCAATCTCGCAATCGCGCTCTGGCTGCTGCGGGCCGGGCGGCCCGGCGCACGGATGGCTGTCACCTAACATTTTATATCGCGCTGAGGCGAAACGTGCGCATGGCGTGGCATTCCGTCATGCACCGGCAGGCTTGCGCATCATGCCTGCGTCGCACAAAATGCCAATGCCCGAATCCGCCTCGGCAGCGGCACTCCCAGCCCTCGGTTTGACGGGGGTGCCCCAAAAGGTCAGCATGCCTGACCTATCTGCCACCTTGCTCGCTTTTAACGAGCCGCACGGGCTAGCGATCGCCAGTCCCGGTGCGCACATGAGGCACAAAGGATCGCGCGCATGACCCTGCGGCAGGTCAGTCTCGACGATAAATACGACCTCACCAAACAGCAGGTCTTTGTGACCGGCTATCAGGCGCTGGTCCGGCTGTGCCTGATGCAGAAGGAGCGCGACCGCCGCGCCGGACTGAATACCGCGGGCTATGTGACCGGCTATCGCGGCTCCCCGCTCGGCGGGCTCGACAATCAGTTCATCCGTGCGCGCAAATTCCTCACGCCGAACGACATCATCATCGAGCCCGGGCTCAACGAAGACCTGGCGGCGACCGCCCTGTGGGGCTCGCAGCAGGCTGAATTGCGCGGCGAAGGCAAATACGACGGCGTGTTCGGCATCTGGTATGGCAAGGGCCCGGGCGTCGACCGCACCGGCGACGTGTTCCGGCACGCCAATTTTGCCGGCTCCTCGAAGCACGGCGGCGTGCTGGCGCTGATGGGCGACGACCATACCGCCGAATCCTCCACCACTGCGCACCAGTCCGAATATCACTTCGTCGACGTGATGATCCCGATCCTCAATCCGGCCGGGGTTCAGGAAATCATCGATTACGGGCTCTACGGCTTCGCCATGTCGCGCTTCTGCGGCACCTGGGCGGCGCTCAAATGCATGCATGAGACGGTGGAATCCACCGCCGTTGTCGACGGCTCTCTCGACCGCGTGAAGATCCAAATCCCGCAGGATTTCGTCATGCCCGAGGGCGGGCTGAATATCCGCCTCCGCGACACCATCCTCGGGCAGGAGGCGCGGCTTTACGACTACAAGCGCGACGCGATGCTTGCCTTCGTGCGCGCCAACAGGCTCAACAGGATCGTCACGTCCGGCGGGCCGAGCGCGAAGATCGGAATCGTGACGACCGGCAAGGCCTATCTCGATGTGCGCCAGGCGCTCGACGAACTCGGCATCGACGAAGTCCGCTGCAATCAGCTGGGCCTGCGCATCTTCAAGATCGGCTGCCCGTGGCCGATCCCGCGCGACGAACTGATCGACTTTGCCAAGGGGCTCGACCTGATCATCGTGGTCGAGGAAAAGCGCGCACTGATCGAAGTGCAGGTGCGCGAGGAGCTTTACGGCACCGCCAACCAGCCGCTCTGCATCGGCAAGAAGGACGAACGCGGCAACTGGCTATTCCCGATCAAGGGCGCGCTCGACCCGAACGAGGTGGCGATCGCGATCGGCGACCGTCTGCTCGCCCGCGGCCATGACGACGCCATCGCAACGCGCGTATCGCAGCTCAAGCAGGCGCAGCATGCGCTTGCCGAATTGCAGGAGGTCGCGGCACGGACTCCGTATTTCTGTTCGGGCTGCCCGCACAACACCTCGACCCGGGTGCCCGACGGCATGCGCGCCTATGCCGGCATCGGCTGCCATTTCATGGCGCAGTTCATGGACCGCAACACGCTGGGCTTCACCCATATGGGCGGCGAGGGCGCGAACTGGATCGGCGAGGCGCCGTTCTCCAAGCGCAACCATGTGTTCCAGAACTTGGGCGACGGCACCTATAACCATTCCGGCTATCTGGCGATCCGCGCCGCGATCGCTTCGGGCGTCAACATCACGTACAAAATTCTCTATAATGACGCGGTGGCAATGACCGGCGGCCAACCCGTCGAAGGCTCGCTCACCGTGCCGCAGATCGCCCGGCAGGTCGCGGCCGAAGGGGTCAAGCGCATCGCCATCGTCAGCGACGATCCGCGCAAATATCCGAGCGGCATCGACTGGCCGAAAGGCATTACGTTCCATCACCGCGACGATCTCGATGAGGTGCAGCGCGAATTCGCCGACGTGCCGGGCACCTCGGTGCTGATCTACGACCAGACCTGCGCCGCCGAAAAACGCCGCCGCAGAAAGCGCGGCGCCTATCCAGATCCCGACAAGCGCGTGATCATCAATGAACTGGTCTGCGAGGGCTGCGGCGATTGTGGCGTGAAAAGCAATTGCGTGTCGGTGCAGCCGCTGACGACCGAATGGGGCCGCAAGCGCACCATCGACCAGTCGAGCTGCAACAAGGATTATTCCTGTGTGAAGGGCTTCTGTCCGTCCTTCGTCACCGTGCATGGCGCGAAGATGAAGAAGGGCAGGGCGGTTGCCGAAGGCGACGTGCCGGCGCTGCCTGCTCCGGTGCTGCCGAAGATCGCGGAGCCGTATGGCATCATTGTCACCGGCATCGGCGGTACCGGCGTCGTCACCATCGGCGGCGTGCTCGGCATGGCGGCGCATCTTGAGGGTAAAGGCGTCGGCATCATCGACATGGCCGGGCTCGCCCAGAAGGGCGGCGCGGTCTACAGTCATATCCGCATCGCCAACAAGCCCGAGGACATCCACGCCATCCGCATCGCCGCCGGGGGCGCCGATCTCGTGCTCGGCGGTGACATCGTGGTGGCCGGCAACAGGAAGGTGCTGGCCGCGGTCAGGCATGGCGCCACCCGCATGGTCATCAATCTCGCCGAGTTCCTGCCGGGCGACTTCACCCGCAATGCCGATTTCTCGCTGCCGACCGAGCGGCTGAAGCGCGCCATCGTGCAGGCGGCGGGTCGCGACCGGGTGTCCTTCATCGATGCGACAAGGCTCGCGACCGCGCTGATGGGCAACTCGATCGCCGCCAACATGTTCATGGTTGGCTACGCGTTCCAGCAGGGCGCATTGCCGCTATCTGCGGAATCGATCGAAACAGCCATCGAACTCAACGGCGAGGCGGTCGCCATGAACCAGTCCGCGTTCCGCTGGGGCCGGCGCGCCGCGCTCGATGTCGCGCAGGTCGAGACACTGATCCCGAGCCCGGCGGCGGAGGACGAGAACCGCCGCCTGTCGCAGTCGCTGGACGACATCATCGACCGCCGTGTGGCGTTTCTCACCGACTACCAGAACGCGGCCTATGCCCAGCGCTACCGCGACCTGGTCGCAAAGGTCCGTGCTGCCGAACAGGCGCAGGTGCCGGGGCGCACCGAACTTTCGGAAGCCGCAGCGCGCAACCTGTTCAAGCTGATGGCCTACAAGGACGAATACGAGGTGGCGCGGCTCTATACCGACGGCACGTTCCTCAAACAGATCGAAAACACGTTCGAGCCCGGCGAACTGCGCTTCGAGTTTCATCTCGCGCCGCCGCTGCTTGCGCGCGCCGACAAGGCGACCGGCGAGCCGCGCAAAATGAGCTTCGGCCCGTGGATGCTGAAGGTTTTCGGGCTGTTGCGGCGTTTCAAATTCCTGCGCGGCACCGCCTTCGATCCGTTCGGCTACACGCACGAACGCCGCACCGAGCGCCGGCTGATCGCCGATTACGAGGCGCTGCTGGCCGATCTGATCCGCGGTCTCAATCCGGCCAATCATGCGATCGCCGTCGGCCTCGCCGCCATTCCGGAAAGGATTCGGGGCTTCGGACCGGTGAAGCTGCGCAGTCTGGCGTCCGCCAAGGCCGACGAAGCGGCGTTGCTCGAGCAGTTCCGGAGCGGCAGCGCGCCCATGCTGAAAGCCGCCGAATAGCTCGCCGGGACTGTTCTCCCTTGAGCGGCGGCGGCTGCGGCGGCCATAATGGCGCCCCGGCCGCCATATGGGTCTCGCCATTGATCTCCGCCGACCATCTTCGCCGGATCGCGTTCTGGTCTCACGATCTCGGTCCGGACGAAATCGAGCGCGCACGCCGCGGCATCGTCGAGAAGCAATATGCGCGCGGCGATTATGTCTGCCATCGCGGCGACCGTCTCGAGTCATGGACCGGCGTGTCGGACGGGCTGATGAAAATCTCCACCACGTCGCGGTCCGGCAAGAGCGTGACGCTGGCCGGGATGCGGACCGGGGTCTGGTTCGGCGAAGGCTCGCTTCTCAAGGACGAAGCCCGGCAATACGACCTGGTGGCGCTGCGCGACACCCGCCTAGCCCTGATGAACAAGGCGACGTTCTTCTGGCTGTTCGAGCACAGTGCCGCGTTCAACCGGTTTCTGGTGCGGCAGTTTAACGAGCGGCTCGGCCAGTTCATCGCACTGGTGGAATATGACCGGTCGCTGGATGCGACCGCCCGGGTCGCGCGCAGCATCGCCTGGCTGTTCAATCCGGTGCTCTATCGCGACGACGAGCGTCACCTGGCGATCAGCCACGAAGAGATCGGCCTTTTGTCGGGGGTATCGCGGCCGGTGGCCGGGCAAAGTCTCAAGCGGCTGGAAAGCGAGGGTCTGATCCGGTTGGAGCATGGCGGACTGACCATCGCCGACCTCGACCGGCTGCGCGTCTACGGCGACTGAAACCCGTATTCGCGATGCCGCGCTGCGGCGCAGGTCGACTCTCACGCAAACACAAGGGGATATGCTAGCCAACAAAGCGCCGCTGCGTCTGTCAAGAGAGACATTTGCAGGCGCCCTTTTTGTTGCAATTTTCGCTATAAGAAGAAAACTGATGTTGCGTCCGCGGGCAAGGCGGGCGGCAGCGACAGTTTCGGCGACTGTAACGACAACGACGCGGAAACCGCGCGTTTTCAGGGAGGGGAGGCGCCGTGGCGAACGACGCCAGCGTTGCTGCGGATACGTTTCCGAAACTCTTGCTTCATCATGCACGGGTTCGGGGCGAGCGTCCCGCATTGCGGCATAAGGATCTGGGCATCTGGCAGACCTGGACCTGGGCGGATGTCTTGCGCGAAGTCCGCGCCATCGCGCTTGGCCTGTCAAAGCTCGGGGTGAAGCGCGGCGACACCGTCGCCATCGCCGGCAATAACCGTCCGCGTCTTTATGAAACGATTCTTGCGGCGCAGGCGCTCGGCGCAATACCGGTTCCGGTCTATGCCGACGCGGTCGCAACCGAAATGGCCTACGTGCTGGACCATGCCGATGTTGCGGTTGCGGTGGTGCAGGACCAGGAGCAGGTCGACAAAATTTTGTCGGTGCAGGAGCAACTGCCAAAGCTGCGCCATATTGTCTATGACGAAACACGGGGGCTTCGCGACTACGACCACAGCCGCCTGCACGACCTCGGCGCGATGATCGCGGAGAACGAGGCGATCATGGCGGGCGATGCCGAAGCCGTCGCCCGGATCGACCGCGAGATCGAGGCCGGAAGCGCGGCCGACCCCTCGATCATTCTCTACACGTCGGGAACCACCGGCCGTTCCAAGGGGGTGGTCCTGTCGGCTGGCCGCTGCATTGCAGCAGCACGCGATACCGTCGCCTTCGACAAGCTGACCGCCGACGACGTGGTGCTGGCCTATCTGCCGCTGGCCTGGGTCGGCGATCATTATCTGAACTACGCGCAGGCGCTGGTTGCCGGCTTCTGCACCGCCTGTCCGGAATCCCCCGACACGGCACAGCAGGATTTGCGCGAGATCGGGCCGACTTTCTATTTCGCGCCGCCGCGCGTGTTCGAGAATCTGCTCACCCGCGTGATGATCCGCATGGAGGATGCAGGCTTCCTGAAGCGCCGCATCTTTCATTATTTCATCGGTGTGGCGCGGCGCTACGGCGAGAAAATTCTGAACCGGGAGCCGGTGCCGCTCACCGGCCGGCTGCTCTATGGGCTCGGCGAAGTGCTGGTTTACGGCCCGCTGAAGAACGTGCTCGGCTTTTCGCGGGTGCGCGTTGCCTATACTGCGGGCGAAGCCATCGGCCCGGATCTGTTCTCGTTCTACCGTTCGCTCGGGCTGAACCTGAAGCAGCTCTACGGGCAGACCGAAGCTTTTCTCTATGTCACGTGCCAGGCCGACCGCGACATCCGCGCCGATACGGTGGGACCCGCGGCGCCGAATGTCGATATCCGGATTTCCGAGACCGGCGAGGTGATGTTCAAGTCGCCCGGCATGTTCCTCGGCTATTTCAAGGAACAGGAGAAGACCGACGAGGTGATGACTCCGGATGGCTATGTGAAGACCGGCGACGCCGGATTCTTCGACCAGACCGGGCATCTGAAGATCATCGATCGCGCCAAGGATGTCGGCAAGCTTGCCAATGGCGCGCTGTTCGCGCCGAAATACATCGAGAACAAGCTCAAATTCTATCCGAATATCCGCGAGGTGGTTGCCTACGGAGACGGACGGGATTTCGTCACCTGCTTCATCAATATCGACATGACTGCCGTCGGCAACTGGGCGGAGCGCAACAATGTGGTCTACGGTTCTTATCAGGAGCTTGCCGCCAATCCGCGCGTGTACGAACTGATCGAGCAGCATGTCGCCGAGGTCAATCGCGCGCTCGCCGGCGAGGAAGCCATGGCCGGCGCGCAGATCAGGCGCTTCCTGATCCTGCACAAGGAACTCGACCCCGACGATGGCGAGATCACCCGGACGCAAAAGGTGCGGCGCGGCTTTGTCGCCGAGCGGTATGCGCCGCTGATCACCGCGCTTTATGACGGCTCCAAGGAGGCGGATATCGCTACGGAAGTGACCTTCGAGGACGGCCGCAAGGGCGTGGTCCGCGCGCGCGTGAAGATTGTCGACATGAAGACCGAACCGGTTCCCGCGAGAACGGAGAAGGCGGCGTGAGGGCGCCCTCGCAATCCGATATCGCGGCCGGCGAGGTGCTGCTCGCCGTGGAAAATGTCTCGCTGTCGTTCGGCGGAGTGAAGGCGATCCGCGACGTCTCTTTCGACATCAGGAAGGGCGAGATCCGCGCCATCATCGGCCCGAACGGCGCCGGCAAGACCTCGATGCTGAACGTCATCAACGGCTTTTATACGCCGCAGGAAGGCCGCATCACCTTCAAGGGGCAGACCCGCGCGAAGATGCGGCCCTACGACGCCGCGCGCGGCGGCATCGCCCGGACCTTCCAGAACGTGGCGCTGTTCCGCGGCATGACCGCGCTTGACAACATCATGGCCGGCCGCACGCTGAAGATGCATCGCGGTCTGTTCTGGCAGATGCTGCGGTTCGGTCCGGCGCTCGCGGAAGAGGTCGAACACCGCAAGCGCGTTGAGGAAATCATCGATTTTCTGCACATCGAGCATATCCGGAAAGTGCCGGTCGGCCGTCTGCCCTACGGCTTGCAGAAGCGGGTCGAACTCGGCCGGGCGCTGGCGATGGAGCCGGAATTGCTCCTGCTCGACGAGCCGATGGCCGGCATGAATCTCGAGGAGAAGGAGGACATGTCGCGCTTCGTGCTCGACGTGAACCAGTATTTCGGCACCACGATCGCGCTGATCGAGCACGACATGGGCGTGGTGATGGACCTGTCCGACCGCGTCATCGTCCTTGATTACGGCCAGAAGATCGCCGACGGCACGCCCGACGAGGTGAAGGCGAACCAGGCGGTGATCGACGCCTATCTCGGCGTGGCGCATTGAGGGCGATCGATGGACCTCCTCTACAAGATCTTCATCGATCCCTTCGTGCAGATGGGCGGCGCGCCGGATCTCTTGATTCAGACGCTGTGGGAGGGCCTCGTTTCCGGCGTGCTTTATGCCCTGATCGCGCTCGGCTTCGTGCTGATTTTCAAGGCGTCGGGCGTCTTCAATTTCGCGCAGGGCATCATGGTGGTGTTTGCGGCGCTGACGCTCGTCGGCCTGCATGCCAAGGGCGTGCCCGCCTTTATTGCGCTGGCGCTGACCATCGGGGTGATGTTCATCCTGGCCGTCGGGGTCGAACGGCTGATGCTGCGTCCGCTGGTGAACCAGCCCGACATCATCCTGTTCATGGCGACCTTTGGACTGACCTATTTCCTGATCGGGCTCGGCGAAATCATCTTCGGCGGCGAGCCCAAGGTGATGATCACCAGCGAATTGTTCCTGCCCAAGGGTGCGATCGAGTGGAAGGTGTTCGGCGGCTTTGTGTCGTTCCAGAAGCTCGATATCGCCGCCGCGATCATCGCCTCGATCATGGTGGCGACGCTCGCGGTGTTCTTCCAGCATACCCGGATCGGGCGCGCGTTGCGCGCGGTCGCCGACAGTCACAAGGCGGCCCTGTCGGTCGGCATCTCGCTCGAACAGATCTGGGTGATCGTGTGGTTTGCCGCCGGCATCGTGGCGCTCGCCACCGGCATCATGTGGGGCGCACGCTCCGACGTCTCCTTCGCACTGCAGATTCTGGCGCTGAAGGCGCTGCCGGTGCTCATCCTCGGCGGCTTCACCTCGATTCCCGGGGCGATCGTCGGCGGCGTCATTATCGGCGTCGGCGAGAAGCTCGGTGAGTTCTACTGGGGGCCGCTGCTCGGCTCCGGCATCGAGAGCTGGCTCGCCTACATGATCGCGCTCGTGTTCCTGCTGTTCCGGCCGCAGGGATTGTTCGGCGAGCGCATCATCGAGCGGATATGAGGGCGCGCTGATGTTCTACCGCGAGACCGGCCAGTACAAGACCGACTACGCCGCCGACATGGCGCTGTTCCCGATCCGGCAGGACCGGATCGGCATCGCACTGATCCTGTTCGCGGCGTTCGTCGTCATCCCGCTCACGATCTCAAGCTTCACCCTCTCGGCGGTCATGATCCCGGTGCTGGTCTTCGCGCTGGCCTCGATCGGGCTCAATCTCCTGACCGGCTATACCGGGCTGATCTCGCTGGGCACTGCGGGATTCATGGGGGTCGGCGCCTATGCCACCTACAAGCTCACCACCTGGTTCCCCGATACCAACATTATCGTCCTGATCCTGCTCTCGGGATTTGTTTCGGCCGCCGTCGGCGTGGTCTTCGGCCTGCCGTCGCTGCGCATCAAGGGCTTCTACCTGGCGGTCGCGACGCTGGCCGCACAATTCTTCCTGTCGTGGTGCTTCGTCCGCGTGCCGTGGCTCGTGAATTACAACGTATCGAATGCCATCGAAGTGCCGACCCGCACCATGTTCGACATTCCGGTCACGGGGCCCAATGCCAGCCCGGTGACGCGGTACATGATCGTTCTGTCGATCGTCGTGGCGTTGACCTGGATTGCCTCCAACATCGTACGCGGCCGGATCGGCCGCTCCTGGATGGCGGTGCGCGACATGGACATCGCCGCGGAGCTGATCGGGATCCGGCTCTACCGCACCAAGCTGCTGGCGTTTGCGGTCTCGTCCTATTATTGCGGCGTCGCCGGTGCGCTGATGGTGTTCATGTGGCTCGGCGCCGCCGAGGCCGACTCGTTCAACATCAACCAGTCCTTCATCATCCTGTTCATGGTGATCATCGGCGGCCTCGGCAGCCTGATCGGCTCTTATTTCGGCGCCGCCTTCATCTGGGGCCTGCCGATTCTGCTGAAGCTGTTGCCGGCAGCCATCGGAATTTCGCTCAACGCGGCGACTGTCGAACATATCCAGTTCATGATTGTCGGCGCGCTCATCATCTTCTTCCTGATCGTGGAGCCGCACGGCCTGGCGCGGCTCTGGCAGATCGGGAAGCAGAAATTGCGGGTGTGGCCTTTCCCTTATTGACAGGGCACACTCGGGACCAAACCCGGCGCGGATCATCCGCACCGGGGGGAACAAGACGACCGGCTTTCGTGCCGGCGATACCAAAGGGAGAAACGCAATGCGTCTCAGACATGTTGCCATTGGAGCAGCCGTCGCCGGCCTGCTCGGCAGTGCTGCGCTCACGGCCCCGGCGATCGCGCAGGAAAGCATTTACGTCCCGCTGCTGACCTATCGCACCGGACCGTTTGCCGGTTCCGGCATCCCGATCGCCAACGGGATGAAGGACTATCTGGAAATGCTCAACGAGCGCGACGGCGGCATCGGCGGCGTCAAGCTCGTCATCGAGGAATGCGAGACGGGCTACGACACCAAACGCGGCGTGGAATGCTACGAACAGGTCAAGGCGAAGAAGCCGGTGGTGGTCAACCCCTATTCGACCGGCATCACGCTGTCGCTGATCCCGAAGGCGGCGGTCGACAAGATCCCGATCCTGTCGATGGCCTACGGCCTGTCGGCCTCGGCGGTCGGTGACGAGTTTCCGTGGATCTTCAATCCGCCCGCGACCTACTGGGACGGCCTGTCGATGATCTTCCGCTATATCGGCGGCAAGGAGGGCGGTCTCGACAAGCTGAAGGGCAAGACCATCGGCTACATCTTCTTCGATGGCGGCTATGGCCGTGAACCGATCCCGCTGCTCGAGCAATTCGCCAAGGATTACGGCTTCAACGTGAAGCTCTATCCGGTGCCGGCGAGCGAAATGCAGAACCAGTCGGCGCAGTGGCTGAATGTGCGCCGCGACAAGCCGGACTGGATGATCATGTGGGGCTGGGGCGCAATGAACCCGACCGCCGTACGCGAGGCCACCCGCATCAACTACCCGATGGACAAGTTCGTCGGTATCTGGTGGTCGGGCGGCGAGGACGATGCGCGCGGCGGCGGCGAAGCCGCCAAAGGCTATCTGACGCTCAACTTCAATGGCGTCGGCGCCAATTATCCGGCGCTGCAGGACATCAAGAAGCACGTCGTCGACAAGGGCAAGAGCCAGGTCACTGCCGACAAGTTCGGCGAAAATCTCTACAACCGCGGCGTCTACAACTCGGTGCTGATCGCCGAAGCGATCCGCAATGCGCAGAAGCTCACCGGCAAGAAAGCCGTGACCGGCGAGGATGTGCGGCGCGGCTTCGAGACGCTGAATATCTCGGAAGCGCGCTGGAAGGAAATCGGTCTGCCGGACTTCGGCGCCCCGATCACCGGCGTGTCCTGCACCGACCATAACGGCCATCACGCCGCCTATATGCAGCAATGGGACGGCTCGAAATGGGTGAAGGTTTCCGATTGGATTCCGCCCATGAAGGAGCGGGTGCGCCCGCTGCTTGAGGCGGCCGCCAAGGACTATGTCAGCAAGAACCAGCCGTGGCCGAAGCGCACGGAGCCGTGCGACAAGGCATCGTAATGTTGTTTTCCCTCTCCCCGCTTTTGCGGGGAGAGGGACGATTGCCGCAGCGCCGGAGCCGCTATGTCAACCGCCGTTCAAGCTTCACACGCACCGGCCATGGAGAAGATCCTCTCCGTCAACAATATTGAGGTGCTCTACGACCACGTCATCCTCGTGCTGAAGGGCGTCTCGCTCGAGGTCGACAAGGGCGGCATCGTGGCCCTGCTCGGCGCCAATGGCGCGGGCAAGACCACGACGCTGAAGGCGATTTCCAACCTGCTGCATTCCGAGCGCGGCGAGGTGACCAAGGGCTCGATCGTGTTCGAGGGCGCCGAGGTGCAGTCGCTGTCGCCGAACGAACTGGTGCGCCGCGGCTGCATCCAGGTGATGGAAGGACGGCACTGCTTCGGCCATCTCACCATCGAGGAAAACCTGCTGACCGGCGCCTTCACCCGCAAGGACGGCAACGCCGCGATCCGGCGCGACGTCGAGATGGTCTATAACTACTTTCCGCGCCTGCGCGAACGCCGCACGTCGATGGCGGGCTATACCTCGGGCGGCGAACAGCAAATGTGCGCGATCGGCCGCGCGCTGATGTCGCGCCCGAAGATGATCCTGCTCGACGAGCCGTCGATGGGGCTTGCCCCGCAGATCGTCGAGGAAATTTTCGAGATCGTGAAGAGCCTGAACGAGAAGGAAAATGTGTCGTTCCTGCTTGCCGAGCAGAACACCAATATGGCGCTGAAATATGCGCGCTACGGCTATATTCTTGAGAACGGCCGCGTGGTGATGGACGGCGATGCGAAGGCGCTTGCCGAGAACGAGGACGTCAAGGAATTCTACCTCGGCATCGCCGAGGGCAAGCGCAAGTCGTTCCGCGAGGGCAAGCATTACAAGCGGCGCAAGCGATGGCTGGCTTAGCCTCTTCTCCCTCCACCGATCATCACGACCCCCTCGAAATTCGTGATCCGGGAGCGCGCGAACGCGAGACATTTGCGCGGCTTCCGGACCAGATCGCACGCGCGCTCGCCGCGCCCGGCTGGGCGAGGCATCTCGACGGCGTCGATCCGAAATTCGTCACGTCACGCGTAGCGCTCGCGGAACTGCCGCTGCTTCGCAAATCCGATCTGCCGCGCCTGCAGGCGGAGACGCCGCCATTCGGCGGTTTCAACGTCACCCCGCCCGGCAAGGCGAAGCGCCTTCTGATGTCGCCCGGTCCGATCTTCGAGCCCGAAGGGCATGAGAGCGACTTTGCCGGTGTCGCGCGCGCGATGTTCGCCGCCGGCTTCCGCGAGGGCCAGATCGTCCTGAATTGCTTCTCGTATCACCTCACCCCCGGGGCCTGGATGTTCGAGGCGGCCGCGGAGGCGCTCGGCTGCGCCGTGATCCCGGGCGGCGTCGGCAATACCGAGCAGCAGGTCGAGGCGATCGCGCGGCTACGGCCGGATGGCTACACCGGCACGCCCGACTTTCTGAAAATCCTGCTCGATACCGCGCAGGCCTCCGGCAAGGACGCCTCGTCGATCAGGCGCGGTCTCGTCTCCGGTGCCGCGCTGCCGGCCTCGCTGCGGCAGGACTTGGCGGATCGCGGCGTCGAGGTGCTGCAATGCTACGCCATCGCCGAGACCGGTGTGATCGCCTACGAGACGCCGGCCCGCGAGGGTCTGATCGTCAACGAGAACATCATCGTCGAGATCGTGCGGCCGGGTACCGGCACGCCTGTCCCGGAGGGCGAGGTCGGCGAGGTCGTCGTCACCTCGTTCAATCCGGATTATCCGATGATCCGGCTCGCGACCGGCGATCTGTCGGCCGTGCTGGCAGGTCCCTCGCCGTGCGGGCGCACCAATATGCGGATCAGGGGCTGGCTGGGCCGCGCCGACCAGACCACCAAGGTCAAGGGCATGTTCGTGCGGCCGGAGCAGATCGCCGAGATCGCAAAGCGCCATCCGGAGCTTTCCCGCGTGCGGCTGGTGGTCACGCGCGAGGCCGAGCAGGATGCCATGACGCTGCAAGCCGAGAGCGCGGGCGGGGAGGGGCTTGCCGATGCGGTCGCAACGACCCTGCAGTCCGTCACCAAGCTGAAAGGCGCAGTGAAACTTGTCGCGCCCGGCAGCCTGCCCAACGACGGCAAGGTGATAGCCGACGAGCGCCCGGTCTCCTGATCCGCTCTCGCCGTCGTCATGGCCGGGCTTGACCCGGCCCTCCCCGTCTTGTCTTGCTCTGTTTAGAACCTTGTCGTGGATGCCCGCGGCAAGCGCGGGCATGACGAAAATGACCGACCCCCTCAAACCCCGAGACGCGAAGGACGTCGAGGACGCCGTCGTCTGGGCGCTGTCCGAAGGAAAGACGCTCGAGATTGCGGGGCAGGGGAGCAAGCGCGGCATCGGCCGCCCGAGCCAGTCGGACATCACGCTCGACCTCTCTGGCTTGTCCGGCGTGACCCTTTACGAGCCCGAAGAACTGGTGCTGTCCGCCCGCGCGGGAACGCCGATCGCCGAAATCGAGCGGCTGGTGGCGGACAAGAACCAGGAGCTTGCCTTCGAGCCGATGGATTGCGGTCCGCTCTTCGACCGCGCGTCCGGCGAGGGCACCATCGGCGGCGTGCTCGCGGCCAATCTGTCCGGGCCGCGCCGGATCAAGGCCGGCGCCGCGCGCGATCATTTTCTCGGGTTCAGCGCGGTGTCGGGGCGCGGCGAGACCTTCAAGTCGGGCGGCCGTGTGGTCAAGAACGTGACCGGCTACGATCTTCCCAAGCTGATGGCAGGCTCGTTCGGCACCCTCGGCGTCATGACAGACGTAACCCTCAAGACGCTGCCGCGTGCGGAGACAGAGGCGACGCTTTTGCTGCAGGGTCTCGACGACCGCAATGCGGCGCAGGCGATGGCCGATGCCATGGGCTCGTCCTGCGAGGTGTCGGGCGCCGCCCATCTTCCGGCGCCTGCTCTCGGTACGCTGCAAGGGATGTTCGGCGGCCGTCCCGTGACGCTCTTGCGGCTCGAGGGCGTCGCACCCTCCGTCTCGCATCGCCGCGATGTGCTGGCGGCCGTGTTGAAGCCCTACGGCACGGCCGATACGCTTGGCGCGCAAAGCTCGCGGACGGTCTGGCGCGCGGTCCGCGACGTGCTGCCCTTTGCCGGCGACGAGCGCCCGGTCTGGCGCGTGTCCACGGCGCCGATGAACGGCACTGCGATCGCGGCCGCGGCGGCTGCCGCGGACGGGGTCTGTCTCTTCGACTGGGCGGGCGGGCTGGTCTGGATCGCCTTGCCGGTCTCGGAGGATGCCGGCAGCGCCGTGATTCGGGCGGCCGTGGCAGAGGCCGGCGGTCATGCCACGCTCATTCGCGCACCCGCAGCGATCCGGGCCAAGGTTGCGGTGTTCGATCCGCAAACCGATGGCGTCGCCGCCTTGACCCGTCGCGTCAAGGACAGCTTCGATCCGAAAGGCATCCTCAATCCCGGCCGCATGTGGGCGGGAGTGTAACGATATGCAGACGCATTTTTCGCTGGCCCAGCTCGCCGATCCGGACATTGCCGAGGCCAACAAGATCCTGCGCGCCTGCGTGCATTGCGGCTTCTGCACGGCAACCTGCCCGACCTATGTGCTGCTGGGCGACGAGCGCGATTCCCCGCGCGGCCGCATCTATCTCATCAAGGACATGCTGGAGCAGGGCAGGCCCGCTACCGCCGACGTGGTCACCCATATCGACCGCTGCCTGTCCTGCCTGTCCTGCATGACCACATGTCCCTCGGGCGTGCACTACATGCACCTCGTCGATCACGCCCGCGCTCATATCGAAAACACCTTCCGTCGGCCGTTGCGGGAGCGGCTGGTGCGGGGCCTGCTCGCCGCCGTCCTGCCCTATCCTGAGCGGATGCGCGCGGCGCTAGGCCTGTCCCGGCTGGCCAGGCCGTTCGCCGGTCTGTTCACCGCAATGGGTCTCAAGCCGCTTGCGGCGATGCTGCGGCTGGCGCCTGCGCCGGTTGCGGCTGCGGCCGCTCCCGAGCAGCGCATCCACCCGGCCGAGGGCCTGCGCAGGGGCCGCGTCGCGCTGCTGCGGGGCTGCGCCAACCGCGTGCTTGGCGCCGGCATCAACGCCGCGACGATTCGTCTCCTGAACCGCCTCGGGATCGAGGTGGTGACCCCGGAGGCCGAGGTCTGCTGCGGCGCGCTGGTGCATCACATGGGACGCGAGCAGCAGTCGCATGCCCAGGCCAAGGCCAATATCGACCTCTGGACCGCCGAGATCGAGGGCGAGGGGCTCGATGCCATCGTCATCAATGTGTCCGGCTGCGGCACCATGGTGAAGGATTACGGCTTCATGCTGCGCACCGATCCGGCCTATGCGGCCAAGGCTGCCCGCATTTCGGCGCTTGCCAGGGACATCAGCGAGTATCTGGCGAGCCTGCCTGCGGCCGCATCGCGGCAGGCGACAGGGCTGACGGTCGCCTATCATGCCGCCTGTTCGCTGCAGCATGGCCAGCGCATCACGCGCCAGCCCAAAGAGCTGCTGACCCGCCATGGCTTCATCGTGAAGGACATTCCAGAGGGTCACCTCTGTTGCGGCTCGGCTGGGATTTACAATATCGTGCAAAGCGAGATTGCACAGACGCTGCGAGATCGTAAGATTGCAAACATCGCTCAACTGAGTCCCCATGTGATCGCAGCAGGCAATATCGGTTGCATTACTCAGATCGCATCGGGGACGGCGATACCGGTGGTTCATCCGGTCGAGTTGATCGATTGGGCCACGGGCGGCCCGAAGCCGGCGGGATTGTCCTCCGGCGTGCAAGCGATGCCGGTCGATGGGGACCTGGTGAAGACCTCGGCAGCAACCTGACGGCAGCCTAGCGCAACCTTTTCGGAGAGAAGTCATGGCGAAGAAGGCGAAGAAGGGGAAGAAGGCCAAAACGGCCAAGAAGGGCAAAAAAGCCAAGAAGATGAGCATGCCCAAGAAGAAAAAGAGCGTGAAAAAAAGCGCTGCGAAGAAGGGCAAGAAAGCCAAGAAGGCAAAGAAAGCCAAAGCCAGGAAGGCTGCACCCAGGAAGACCGCGCCCAGGAAGACCTCTGCGCCGAAGAAGCGGGCCAAGCGCGCTGCGGCTCCGAAAGCCGTGACCCCGCCACCGGCGCCCGCGCCCGAACCGGCCTCCGCGCCTGAAAGCGATACGGGCGGCTACCGTCCGTTCAGCGACACCAGCGGCACCTGATCGCGCGCCGCAGTCAAGGACCAGACAAGTCCCGCAGCGGTCCGGCTCCGGCGCGCCGGACCGCTTTCTTTTGCCCGGACGGTCGGGCAGCCGGCGCCCGGACTGCTCCGCACGGATTTTAATTTAAATAGTAAGGTACCTTATTAAATCGCGCGAGTGTCAGAATGCGTCGCAAAGTCCGAGACGTCGTACCGTGTGCAACGGGAAGCGCGCCATCTAAGCGGACATCCTGCGCTCCTGATGGGTGGGGTGCCGCTGCAAATGCCGGCGACTTCGAACTTGAGCGAGGATCCGGGGCTGGCGTCATTGTTCGAACACTCGACATTGGTACGCAATTCATGCGACCGCGAAGCCGTGGGATGTTTTCATCAGGTCGTCGGTCGGGCGCTGGGTCCGGAAAAGGAATGCAAGGCGCTGGCCGCCGAATGATCAGTCTTCGAGGTTGCTGATGACCTGTATCAACAGCCGCTGGAGGGTTTCGATTTCCTCCGAGGTCATGCCGCGCGTTGCTTTCTTGTTTATCTTCGCGCGGAAGGGAAGCAGCTTCTCCTTGAGGCTTCGCGCGCGCGGTGTGAGGTGAATGTTGACCTTTCTGCGGTCATCGGAATTCCGTGTACGGGAGATGAGACCGCGCTTTTCCATCGCGTCCAGAACGCCGGTGAGCGACGCCTTTTCGATGCGCATCCGGTCCGCGAGTTCGACCTGACTCAGCCCTTCGCGGTCCCAGAGCACGCGCAAGACCGACCATTGTCCGCTCGAGATGTCGAAGGGCTGCAGTTCGTTGCTTATTGCGCGCGCAAAAGCGCGATAGCCGTATCGAAACAGGTAACCAAGACTTTGCTCGTCTCCGGCCGGTTGTTGCCGGGGGGCGTTCGTCGGCGATGACGACATGGGCATGCAATGCTGTCCCCAGATTGACTCAATTCGTATGATACCATACGATTAGCCGCGCGGCGGTGAAATATCGCTCCTAGTGTAGTGCCGGGGTTCAGAATGACCGAAATTTTCGTCGCGAAGGCTGACGATCTGCCCGACGGCGAGCGCCGTATCGTGACCCATGACGGAGTGGAGATCGGTGTATTTCACTGGCAGGGCATGTTTTATGCCTACCGGAATCTGTGCGTACATCAGGGCGGACCGGCCTGCGAGGGGCTGATCATGCACAAGGTCGAGGATGTGCTCGGTCCCGACCGCACTTGGCACGGCCAGCGCTTCTCGTCGGACGAGGTGCATTTCGTCTGCCCCTGGCACGGCTACGAATACGATCTGCGCACCGGCGAATGCGCCTCCGACCGGCGGCTGAAGCTCAAGACCTATCAAGTTATCCGGCGCGGCGAGGATATCTATGTGCGCGCCGATTGATCCTGCGGCGCTCGGCACCCTGCCGGACGAAAGGCTGCAGGCGCTCTCCGCCGCCTTGCTGCGCGAATACGCCGCCCGCGCGGAGGCGCGCGACGTCCCGCTGCCGGTACTGCCGCGGGAGTCCAGCGTCACCGCCACCGAGGCGATGCTCTTTGTGTCCGCCATTCTCAAGGCCGTGAACATCCAGGTCTTCGAACTCGGAATGTGGCAATCCTGGTCGGGCCGTTGATCGAGGACAGATATGGACCTTCCGCTCAGTGACTTCCGTAAGATGGCGGTGGCCGAATTCGACACCACCAAGCTGCTGGCGCATGCGTCGCAGCAGGCGAAGGAGCGTGGCTACGAGCGCTTCCCGATCGTGGATGTGGATTCGCATCACTACGAATCGGAGTCCATGACCGAAATTCTCGACTATCTCGACGATCCGGTGCTGCGTCAGCTCGCGCTCAGCGCCGCCCAGGCCAGCGCCAAGAGCAACGGCGTGGTGCCGACCGGGGTCGGCTATCAGGACATGGGCGGGAGGGTGACCCGCTATCCGCTACGCAAGCTGGAAAAGGCCGACGGCCCGCAGCATCGGGACATCACGCTGACCAAGCGCTGGATGGACTGCATGGGCATTGACGTCGCGATCCTGTTCCCGACCCCCATGCTCCAGCTCGGCGTGCATCCGCAGGTGGAGGTCGAGGTGGCGCTGGCGCGCGCCTATAATCGCTGGCTGTGCGAAAAGGTGCTGACGCGGGAGCCGCGCCTCCGCTCGATGTTGTATCTGCCGTTCAACGATGCCGATGCCACGTTCCGCATGGTGCAGGAATTCGGCAAACACGAAGGCGTGTGCGGCTTTATGGTGACGGCGGCGCGCTACCGGCCGGTGCATCACAATTCCTACATGAAGACCTATGCGCTGCTGGAGGATCTCGGTCTGCCGCTTGGGTTCCATGCCGCCTATAACTGGAACGACCAGTCGCTGTCGCTCTTGAACCGGTTCATCTCGGTGCATGCGCTCGGCTTCACCTTCCACAATATGGTGCATATGGCGAACTGGATCGTGAACGGGATTCCGGAGCGATTCCCGAAGCTGAAGGTCGTCTGGATCGAAAGCGGGCTTGCCTGGATCCCCTTCATGATGCAGCGCTTCGACAATGAATACATGATGCGCTCGTCAGAAGCGCCGGCACTGAAGAAGCTGCCCAGCGATTATATGCGCGACATGTTTTATACGACGCAGCCGATGGAAATGACCGATATGGGCGCGTTGCAAACCACCATGCGTATGATCAATGCCGAGACCCAGTTGATGTATTCGTCGGATTATCCGCACTGGGATTTCGACCTGCCGTCGACGATCTACGACCTGCCGTTCCTGTCGGAGGCTGCGAAGCGCAACATCCTGGGCGGCAACGCGATCCGGCTGTTCAACCTGAAGCTCCCCGCGCAGAAGCTGGCACGGGTAGCGTAGCGGCATGTCATGGCGGGGGCGCGCCTGCGGACCGCGAGCCTGAAATCCGGGCTCTGAGCAGGCGCCCCGGAGACCCGCATCGCGAGACAGGCGTTGCCGCATTGCATCGCCGCGTCCGGCCCAATAGCATCGCCGATCGAAACGGCGGGAACACGCCCTCAACCATTCACGACAATCCGGGAGGTCGATCGATGGCTTACAACATCCTCATTTTGGGCGCGGCCTATGGCTCGCTGCTCGCCTCCAAGATGCTGTTCGGCGGGCATCGGATTCATCACGTCTGCCTGCCGGCCGAAGCCGATCTGATCAATGCCGAAGGCTTTATCGTGCGGCTGCCGGTGCGCGGCCGGGCCGAACCGGTGATCCTGGATTCGCGCAAGCTCCCCGGCACGGTGACGGCGGGCGGCGCGGCGGGCGTCAACCCTGCGGACTATGATCTCGTCGGTCTTGCGATGCAGGAGCCACAATACCGCTCCCCGGGCGTGCGCGAATTGCTCGATGCGGTGGCGAAGTCGAAGGTGCCCTGCATGTCGATCATGAACATGCCGCCCTTGCCCTATATGCGGCGCATCCCCGGCCTCGATGCCGACAGCCTTAAGCCGGCCTATACCGATCCGAGCGTGTGGGACAATTTCGATCCGGGCAAGCTGACGCTCTGCAGCCCCGATCCGCAGGCGATCCGTCCGCCGGACGAAAAGGCAAACGTGCTGCAGGTGACGCTGCCGACCAATTTCAAGGTCGCCAAATTCGCCGACGACACGGACACCGCGATCCTGCGCCAGCTCGAAAAGGACATCGACGGGGTCCGGTTCGATCCGGGCGACGGCACCAAGATCGAACTGCCGGTGAAGCTGCGGGTGTATGATTCGCTGTTCGTGCCGCTCGCCAAATGGGCGATGCTGCTCGCCGGCAATTATCGCTGCGTCACGCCGGAGGGTATGCGCAACGCGCAGGAGGCGGTGCATAGCGACATCGACACCTCGCGCACGGTCTATAACTTCGTGAACGACCTTGTCGTGAAACTTGGGGCCGATCCGAACGATCTCGTGCCGTTCGAAAAATATGCCGCGGCGGCGCAAAGCCTGACGCGTCCGGCCTCCGCTGCGCGCGCCCTCAATAACGGTGCTCCGTATATCGAGCGCGCCGACAAGCTGGTGCAACTCATTGCCAAGCAGAAGGGGCTGAGCCTGCCGGCCATCGATGCCCAAGTGGGGGTGGGCGACCGGCAGCCAGGAAAGAAGCAGCAGAAAGGGGAATGGTTGCACGACTTCTCTTTCGGATTCGTTT
>NZ_JBKBVB010000204.1:0-4098 GCF_046289595.1 Pseudorhodoplanes sp. | reverse complement strand
AGGACCTTATCGGGAGAATTCCCCCTTCTCTTTGCGTTTTTTCTTCTCTTCCCCCCCCCCCCCCCCACCGCCCTGCTGACGGTAAAAGTGACTTCCACCATCTCGTCGAGCGTGGGCTCGTAGCCGCAGGCACACAGCGCACAATTGTAGCTGTCCTTGCGCACCGACTTCAGGGTCTGCGTCGCGTCGAGGACGCCGCCGCAGCCGGGGCACAGCACATTCCAACTCAGTTCGAACAGGCCGAGCCGTGCGGCGTGAAGAAAACCGCTGATGGTCTGTTCCTCGTCGAGCCCGTTCGCGGAGGCCACTTTGAGCACATTGATGCGGCACAGCGCCCGGTCCTCGCCCTCACGGACAAGTCTTTCGATGAGATCGGCGACGTCCGGGTCAGCAGACTTGCGTAATGCACCGAACAGCGTCCGGTTGGCCTGCATCGGATCCATAGGCATCAGGCTACGCCGAAATTGTGACGCCGTCAGGAGGGCAGCCCGTAGCGAAACGGTGATCGCCGACACCGGCCGGGGTCCGGAGCAAATTTTGCGAAGCCGCCTGCCACAAATGGAAGGGATACGACCGGCGTTACGTCGACTTGATCACGATCCGGCCATCGACGCCGGTGCGCAGAGTTTTGATCTTTTCGAGATAGTCGATGACCTCGTTGGTCATCAGCGGCCCGTCATGGCCCGGCACCAGCTCCAGCACATGATCGAACATCGTATAGCCGTCGCCGCCGCGCGACATGAAGTCGTTGGTCGCGAGCTTGTAGATTTTCGCTTCGTCGAGCGGCTTGCCGCCGGCTTCGGCCGACACCACGCGCTGTCCCACGGGTCGTGACGGATCGACGACGATCTTGAGCCCGGAGACCTGCGGGAAGCGGCCGATCGGCCGGGGCAGATTGCTGAAGCCGTTTTCGAGCGCGGCGCGAATGGTCTTGCCCGAAACCTCCAGCACCGCGACCTTGTTGCCGAACGGCAGTTCCGACATGATGTCGCGCCGCGTCAGGGTGGAGCCCGCCGGATAGATGCGGCCGCCGCGGATGCCGCCGCCATTGGTGATCGCGATGTCGGCATCGCTTTCGCTGCGCATCGCATCCGCGATCAGGTTGCCGATTGCCGCCTCCTGGCTGCGGACCGTCGCGTTACGGCTATCCAGTTCGACCGCGGTGGTGGCGATCGGCACATCGAGCGCGGCGGACAGCTCCTTCTCGTAGCTTTGCACGACGGCAAGCACCTCGGGATCGGGCGTCACGTTGCGGGTGTCGATGACGCGGAATTCCGGATGCCAGATCACGTCGCGCCGGCCCTCGGTCATGCGCATTGTGAAGGTCACGTCGATGCAGGTGACGAAATGCGCATCGTGGCTCGATTCGATTCCGGCGGTGCGGCCGTCGTAATTGAGCCAGAGGTCGTGGTCATGCCCGCTCAGGATGATGTCCGCCGTATGGTTGCGGTACATCTCTTCGTCCTTGGCGCGGCCGGTATGCACGCAGGCCACGACAATGTCGGCGCCTTCATTGCGCAAGGCGGCGGCTTGTTGCTCGATGGTCTCGACCGCTTTGGGAAATTTCAGGTCGCCCGGGCTCGACAGGACGACGGCCTCTTCGTCGGTGGCAGCAGCAATCCCGATACGAATGCCGTCGACAGTGAGAATGCCGCGCTCGCGCATTCCTGCCGCAAGCGTGCCGTCCGGATTGAAGATATTGGCGCAGTAGACCGGGAATGTCGCCTCCGCCATCCGCTTGAAGAAGGTCTCCTTGCCGAAATCGAACTCGTGGTTGCCGGGGACGAACACATCCGGCGCGATCATGTTGGTGAGCACCATGATGTGCGCGCCCTGATCGATCCCGGACATCAGCGAGGGCGACAGCGTGTCGCCGGCATGCACGAAAATCACAGGGCCCCTGGCGCGTTCGGCCTTCACCACCGCCGCGAGACGGGCGAAGCCGCCGCGCGGCTGGCCATCCGGCGCGGGCTGTTCGCTCATCTGGTAGATGTCGTTGACCAGGACGAAGGTGACGCGCGAGCGCGTGGGCTGCGCCAAGGACAGGCGCGGCAGACCTGTAATCAGCGCCAGGGCGGACGATCCGAGCAGCAGAAGGCGGCGGGTAATGGCCATTTTCATCATTGATTTCCGGCGGGCAGGTGTGGCTTAGCATGGCTTCATGAACGACGCATCGTCCGACGCCCTGGCCGGCGCCCATCGCCCCCCGAACCATCCGCCGGTCAAATCGGGCAGGATCGGCGTTCTGATCGCCAATCTCGGGACGCCCGACGCCACCGACTATTCGTCGATGCGGCGCTATCTGAAGGAATTTCTCTCCGACAAGCGGGTGATCGAGGATAATTCGCTGATCTGGAAACTGGTCTTCAACCTGATCATCCTGACGCGCCGGCCGGCCAGCAAGGGCCGCGACTACGACTCGATCTGGAACAAGGAATTGAACGAGTCGCCGCTGAAGACCATCACCCGCTCGCAGGCGCAGAAGCTCGCGGCCTTGCTTGCGCCGGTGGATGCCCGGATCGAGGTCGAGTGGGGCATGCGCTACGGCAACCCTTCCGTTGGGTCGGCGATCGATGCGCTGATGGCCAAAGGCTGCGACCGCATCCTCTATGTCCCGCTCTATCCGCAATATGCCGCGGCGACCACCGCCACCGCCTGCGACGCCGCGTTCCGGCATCTGATGACCATGCGCTGGCAGCCGACGCTGCGGGTTGCGCCGCCCTATCACGATGCGCCGGTCTATATCGAGGCGCTGGCCTCCTCGATGCGCGAGGAACTGGCAAAGCTCGCATTCAGGCCCGACGTGATCCTGGCCTCCTTCCACGGCATCCCGCAGGATTATTTCGACAAGGGCGATCCGTATTACTGCCATTGCGCCAAGACCACGCGGCTGTTGCGTAATGCGCTGGGCTATAGCGAGGATGAGTTGCGCATGACCTTCCAGTCGCGGTTCGGCACGGCGGAATGGATCAAGCCCTATACCGACAAGACGGTGGAAGAGCTGGCGCGGAGCGGGGTGAAGAATCTCGCCATCGTCACGCCCGGCTTTTCGGCCGATTGCCTGGAGACCCTGGAAGAGATCGCAGTCGAGAATGGCGACATCTTCAAGGAGCATGGCGGGGTGAATTTTGCCGCCATTCCCTGCCTGAACGATAGCGAGCAGGGCATGCGCGTGATCCACGACATCGCGCTGCGTGAATTACAGGGCTGGGTCTCCTAACCCGCCGTTAACCATATCGCTTTTAACTCCGTTAACCATGTCCGCCGGCCCGCAAGGCCGGCTGCCTGTGCTTGGGCCCCGGCAGCGGAGGCGCCGATGCAGGCGCCGCAGGAGTTGACGCGTGGCGCGCAGCCTCGTCCGAATCGTGTTGGCCGGTCTGGCCGGTCTCTGCGCGACAGCACCGGGGCTGGCGCAGCAGGGCGAGCCGCGCGACCTTTCGACGCCGACATTGTTCGACCCGCATTTCGATTCCGGGCGCGGCCAGCAATTCCGCAAGCCGGGCGCACCCGCGCAGCCCGCCGAACCGGCGCGCCCGATGGTCCCTGCGGGCACGACCGGCAGCACCGGTTTCGATGCCACCAATGCGGCCGTCCGCCGCAAGGCCAGGGAAGCCGCACAGAAGCGCGCGCGCACCGACGCCGAGAATCTGCCGCCGATCGCCGCCACCGCGCCGGACCGCACCGTCGCAGGTCCCTTCCAGCGCCAGGAAAGCCGGGCCGCGCAACGCCGCCGCGCCACCAATAGCGCCCCGATCCCGCTCGACGCGACGGGCGCGGTCGCCGCCCGTCCGATCCGCAAGCGCATCGACGAGGAGGATCCGTTCGGGCCGGTCGGCTTTTATGCCGGCTCGTTTCTCTACAAGCCGGCGGTCGAGTTGTCCGGCGGCTATAACAGCAATCCCGGACAGCGGCTGAACGGCAAGGGCTCGACCTTCCAGAAGATCGCGCCGGAACTGAGCATCAAGTCGGACTGGTCGCGTCACGAAGTGACAGCCGATCTGCGCGGCAGCTACATCTGGTACAACGACAACAACCTCGACAATCTGAACAAGCCCGACATCAATCTTAAGGGCACCGGGCGGCTCGACATCACCAAGC
>NZ_JBKBVB010000203.1:0-4130 GCF_046289595.1 Pseudorhodoplanes sp. | reverse complement strand
CGTACAGGAACGCCCGCCCGGCGAGTGCCGCCTGCGCCCCAAGCGCCACCGCGCGCACTGCGTCGAGCCCGGACCGGACGCCGCTGTCGAACAGCACCGTCGCCTTGCTCCCGACCGCCCGGACCACCGCCGGCAGCACGTCGATCGCCGCGGGTGCGGCTTCCAGCTGACGGCCGCCGTGATTGGAGACCTGAACGCCATCGAGCCCGATCGCGACCGCCGTCTCGGCGTCGGCGGGATGCATCACGCCCTTGATGACCATCGGGCCATTCCAGACGTCGCGATAGCGCTTCAGCTCCTCGAAGGTGAAGGCGCCGCCGACCTCGCTTTGCGCGAACCAGGCAATATCGGCATTGCCAGCGTTCTCCCCGCAATACGGCGCAAGGCAGGGAAAGCCCGGTTGACCGTTCTGCAGCAGCGCCTGCATCCAGCCCGGCGACACCGCGGCCTCCATGATCGTGCGCAGCGTCGGACGGAACGGCAGTGTCAGACCGTTGCGCAGCTCGCCGGGACGCTTGGCCCGGCCGGGCGTATCGACGGTCATCACCAGCACATGCACGCCGGCGTCCTGCGCGCGGCGGACCAGATCGAAGCCGACGCGGTGGTCGTCGCGCGCAAGCCGGTAAAGCTGAAACCAGACGACGTCCGGCGCAAGCGCCGCGGCCTCTTCCAGCGCGATGCCGCTCACCGTACCCGCGGTGTAGGGAATACGGGCGCGCTGCGCCGCGCGCGCCAGATGCCGCTCGGCGCCCGGCCAGAACACGCTCTGCAGGCCCATCGGGGCGATGCCGAGAGGCGCCGCATAATGCCGGCCGAACAGCGTCACATCGGTCGCGACCGGTCCCTTATCGGCGCCGATGCGCGGCACCAGCTCGATGGCATCCAGCGCATCGGCGTTGCGTTCGACGCCGAGATTCTGTCCATTCCCGCCCGCAACGGTTTCGTAGCCGAGCGAGGGGATGCGCCGCGCCGAGGCTTTTCGCAAATCCTCGACGGTCGGGAACCGCCGACGCAATTGCGCCTCGCGCGAATTGCCGGCCACGCCCCAGCCGGTCGGAGCCCCCTTCACTGCCGTGCGGTCGTGCATGTCGCGTTTTCTCCCTGCCGCACTATAGCGCGACCGGAACATCGCAGCAGCGTCAGAAATGGCTGAACGAATCGCGCGCGAATGTCAGCAATGCGCCATCGACATCGATCAGTTGCGGCGGCTCGCGGCCTGCGACGATCTCCCCGATCTCGGTCACGGCGATGCCCGCGGCCCGCGCTCCATCACGAAATGCGGCAACCTTGTCCCGAGACACCGAAGCCAGAATTTCGTAATCGTCACCGCCGGTCGCGATCGCTTCGATCAGGCCGGGCGCGGCCTTAAACGCTTTGGCCGCTGCGGCCGACAGCGGCAGGCGCGCCACCCCGATCCGCGCCGAAACACCCGACGCGCCGCATAGCTTTGCCAGATCGCCCACAAGCCCGTCCGATACGTCCATCGCGGCGGAGGCCAGCATTCGCACCGCATCCGCCATGGCGTTGCGCGGTTGCGGCACGCGATAGCGTCCCACGAGATGCGCGGCATCGTCGTCGTCGAGCGACCATTGCGCGGCGAGTTCAGGCTCCAGCAACAGCCGAAGTCCGAGCGCGCTGTCGCCGACCGTGCCGGTGATCATGACGATGTCTCCCGGTCCCGCGCCGGCGCGCCGGACCATGCTGCCGCGCGGCAGAACCCCGAAGGCGGTGATCGACGCCCAGAGCGGACCGTCGGTACGGACCGTATCGCCACCAAGCAGCGAACAGGCGAACAAGTCGCAATCCGAATGCAGGGCAGCCGCGAAGGGATGCAGAAAGTCATCGCCGGTTGATTCCGGCAGAGCGAGAGTCAACAGGCAGCCGGCGGGACGCGCGCCCTTGGCGGCAAGATCGGACAGATTCACCCGCAACGCCTTGCGCGCCACCGTGTCCGGGGGATCGCCGGGCAGAAAATGGATACCCGATACGATGGCGTCGGTGGTGAGCACGAGGTCGTGGCCTTCGGGAGGGGCATAGGCGGCAGCGTCGTCGGTGAGGCCGAGCGCGCCGGGCGCAGTCGCCAGCGGCTTGAAATACTTGGCGATCAGTTCGTCTTCGCCCGATGGCATGCGCCCGTCACCCCGATTGCGATCTATCGAGACGCGCCGAACTCCCCCGCGCGCGCCGCACGCGCCAGCATGTCGAGCACGGCATTGACCATCCCGGTTTCGTCGCGGTCGACGAAGGCGTTCGCGACATCGACATATTCCGACACGATCACGCGCGCGGGAATATCCTTGCGGCTTTCCAGTTCGAAGGCCCCCGCACGCAACACCGCGCGCACCAGCGCCTCCACCCGCTTCAGCGGCCAGCCCTTGGTCAACGCCTGGTCGATCGCGGGATCGAGCCTGCGCTGGTCGGCGACGACGCCGCGCACGATGTCGCGGAACAGATTTGCGTCGGCGGGCAGATACTTGTCGCCTTCGACCTCGCCGCCAAGCCAGTGGCTTTCGAACTCGGCGAGAATCTCGTTCAGGTCGGTCCCGGCGATGTCCATCTGGTAGAGCGCCTGAACAGCGGCGAGCCGGGCCGCGCCGCGCCGATTGGCCTTGCGCTCGTCCTTGCTCTCGGGATTGCGGGAACCGCTCATCGCCTGGCCTTTGTGAGGCCGCGCTTGAGGCCGATCAGCGCGAGCGCCGCCTGGGCAGCGCCGCCGCCCTTGTTGCCTTCGGCAACGCGCGCCCGGGCCCAGGCCTGCGCCTCGGTATCGACGGTGAGGATACCATTGCCGATGGGAATTTTGCGCGCGATCGACACGTCCATCAGTCCGCGCGCCGACTGCTCCGACACGATTTCGAAATGAAATGTCTCACCCAGGATCACGCAGCCGAGCCCAACGGCCCCGTCATAGGGCTTTTTGCGCGCTGTCGCGGCATCGAGCGCAATCGCCAGCGCTGTCGGAATTTCGAGCGCGCCGGGGACGGTGATGGTGTCATATGTTGCGCCCGCCTGGTCCAGCGTCCGGGTTGCCCCCAGGAGAAGCTCATCGGCAAGCGCCTCGTAATAGCGCGCCTCGACGATCAGGATGCGCGCTCCCTTCAGACTCGCACCCGTCCTGTCGCCCGCTTTTTCACTCTTGCCCTGCCGCGGCCCGGCCATCTGATCGTTCTCCGTTGGCGCGTCACTAACTACAGGCCGCGCGCCGCTGCAAGCGCGCTATGTGCGCGTTTCCAGAAGGCGCGCCGCATAGCGCGCCATCATATCGACCTCGAGATGCACGGCGGTTGCGGGCTGCCAGGCATTCAGTGTCGTGACGTGCAGCGTATGCGGAATGATCAGGACCGAGAAAGCGTTGCCCTCGACCTCGTTGACCGTCAGCGACACGCCGTCGAGCGCGACCGACCCCTTCTTTGCGATGAAACGCGACAGCGGCTCCGGCGCACCGAGCCGGAACCGCACCTGGTCGGTGAGGTCTTCGCGCGCCAGAACCGACGCAATGCCGTCGACGTGACCGGTGACGATATGACCGCCCAGTTCATCGCCGATCTTCAGCGACCGCTCCAGATTGAGCCGCGTGCCGGCCGTCCAGGCCTCCGCATTGGTGAGCGCGGCGGTTTCGGCCGCGACATCGACGGCAAACCAGGTGCGGTTGCCGACAAGCCCGGTCTTGACCACAGTCAGGCAGATTCCGGAGCAGGCGATCGACGCGCCGATATCGATTGAAGCTCGCTCGTAACCGCAGGCGATGACGATGCGGCGCAGCCCATCCGCTTTCGGCTCGGCCGCCGTGACTTCGCCGATATCGGTGACGATGCCTGTAAACATCTAGCGCCGCCCGTGCCGCTCGTAGTGAAAATGACTGTCGCCGCCGACAGTCTCGTTGCCGGTCAGTGCGAGGTCCGGCGCTTCCGTTAGTGCGTTGAGCGGAAGTCCGTCAAGCGCGTCGATCCCGCCCGACCCGATCGTGGCGGTGCCGCGCAGAAGCCATGCCTCGTCAACGAGGCCGGCGCGCAGCAGCGATGCCGCAACCTTGGGCCCGCCTTCCACCATCAGGCGCGTGATGCCGCGTTCGCAAAGCGCGCGCAGAACGGCCGGCAAGTCGAGGCCTTGCGGGCCGCCCTCGCCCCGGA
>NZ_JBKBVB010000202.1:0-4135 GCF_046289595.1 Pseudorhodoplanes sp. | reverse complement strand
CGGATGATGTGCACGTTGGCCCGGGCTAGCAGCGCTTCCCGCGCTGGCGATGCATTGCGCGCGCAGAAGACCCAGAGCGGAATGTCGGTTGCACCCGCCACAAGTTGCGAGGTTTCGGGCAGCCGCAGCGCCGGATCGAGCACCACCCGCACCGGAGAGGCTGCCAGCATGCCGGGCAGCCGGCAGGTCAGCGCCGGATCGTCGGCAAGCACAGTACGAATACCGACCAGAATCGCATCGTTCATGGCCCGCATCAGATGCACCCGGGCCCGGGTCTCCTCCCCGGTGATCTGTACCGGCCTGCCGCCTTGCAGCGCCGCCTTGCCGTCTGCCGAGACCGCGAGCTTGAGCGTGACATGCGGGCGGCCGTCGAGAATGCGACGACTATGGCCGGCATGCGCGCGCCGGGCCTCCTCGGCGCAAAGCCCTTCGATCACCGCAATCCCGGCCGCGCGCAGACGTGCATAGCCCTCGCCCGCGACCTTCGGATTGGGATCGCCCAGAGCGGACACCACCCGCGCGATGCCGGAAGCGATGATCGCATCCGTACAGGGTGGTGTCTTGCCGTGATGCGAACAGGGTTCGAGGGTGACATACAACGTGGCCCCGCGTGCCGCCTCTCCGGCCTGTCGCAGCGCTTGCGTCTCCGCATGCGGCCGTCCGCCGGGCTGGGTCCAGCCGCGGCCCAGCACGACGCCATCCTTCACCACGACCGCACCGACTGCCGGATTGGGCCAGGCATTGCCGAGCCCCCGCCGCCCGAGCGCGAGCGCAAGCTGCATGAGACGGCGGTCTTCCGCGGAGGCCGTCACTTGCGCTGCGGCGCGGCCGCCTTGCCGTCGTCCTCGCCCGCAAGCTCGGCAAGCGCGTCCTCGAAATCCTTCGGTTCGCGGAAGTTCTTGTAGACCGAGGCGAAGCGCACATAGGCGACATCGTCGAGTTCGCGCAGATGCGCCATCACCGTCTCGCCGATGGCGTCGGTTGAAATCTCGCTTTCGCCGAGGCTTTCAAGTTCGCGCACGATCTTCGAGACCATCTGCTCGAGGCGCTCGGGATCAACGTTGCGTTTGCGCAGCGCAATCTGCAGCGAGCGCATCAGCTTGTCGCGATCAAACGGCACGCGCCGGCCGTTGCGCTTGATCACGATCAGTTCGCGCAGCTGCACGCGCTCGAAGGTCGTGAAACGGAAATGACAGGTCAGACAGACGCGGCGGCGGCGGATCGCATTGGAATCCTCGGTCGGCCGCGAGTCCTTCACCTGGGTATCGAGACTGCCGCAACTCGGACAGCGCATGACGCTCAACTCTCTCCATCGTGATGCCCGGTCTTGCGCCGGGCATCCGCGCCTGTGATGTCGAACCAAAAACGCATATGGCCGGGGCAAGCCCGGTCTCAGGAATAAATCGGAAAACGCGCCAGCAGCGCCTTGACCTTGCCGCGCACCGCAGCTTCGACCAGCGTGTCCTCTTCCGCCTGCTTCTGCGAGAGGACATCGAGAACCTCGGCGATCATCTCGCCGACCTGCTTGAATTCGGCGACGCCGAATCCCCGGGTCGTGCCCGCCGGCGTACCGAGCCGGATGCCGGAGGTGATGGTGGGCTTTTCCGGGTCGAACGGGATGCCGTTCTTGTTGCAGGTGATGTGCGCGCGGCCCAGTGCCGCTTCGGAGACTTTGCCGTTCAGCCGCTTGGGCCGCAAATCGACCAGCATCAGATGGGTGTCGGTACCGCCCGAGGTGATGTCATAACCGGCCGACTTGAGGGTTTCGGCGAGCGCCTTCGCGTTCTCCACGACGTTCTTTGCGTAAACCTTGAAGGACGGCCCCAACGCCTCGCCGAACGCGACCGCTTTCGCCGCGATCACATGCATCAGCGGACCGCCCTGCAGGCCCGGAAACACCGCCGAGTTGATCTTCTTGGCGATCTCCTCGTCGTTGGTCAGTACCACGCCACCACGCGGGCCGCGCAGCGTCTTGTGCGTGGTCGTGGTCACCACATGCGCATGCGGAAATGGCGAGGGATGCACGCCGCCGGCGACAAGCCCAGCAAAATGCGCCATGTCGACGAACAGATACGCCCCCACTTCGTCGGCAATGGCGCGAAAGGCCGCAAAGTCGATGATCCGCGGATAGGCCGAACCGCCGGCGATGATCACCTTTGGCTTGTGCTGCTGGGCGAGCTTTCGCACCTCGTCCATATCGATGCGATGGTCGTCGGGGCGCACGTTATAGGCGACGGCATTGAACCATTTGCCCGAGAAATTGATCTTCATGCCGTGGGTCAGATGCCCGCCAGCGGCGAGGTTGAGCCCGAGGAAGGTATCTCCCGGATTCATCAGCGCGAAGAACACCGCCGCATTGGCCGATGCGCCGGAATGCGGCTGCACATTGGCGAAGGCGCAGCCGAACAGCCGGGTAATCCGGTCGATCGCCAGTTGTTCGGCGATATCGACGAACTGGCAGCCGCCGTAATAGCGGCGGCCCGGATAGCCTTCGGCATATTTGTTGGTCAGCACCGAGCCTTGCGCCTCGAGCACCGCGCGGCTGACGATATTTTCCGACGCGATCAGCTCGATCTCGTCGCGCTGGCGGCTGAGTTCGCTTGCGATCGCCGCCGCGATCTCGGGATCGGTTTCTGCAAGGCTGGCCGTGAACATATCGCTGCGCGGAGTGCCGGCCGCGGACCGGTCGGTGACCGACATGGGCATATCTCCCGATGGCTATCCTTGGGCAAGTACCACGCCGGCGGCCCGGCCGCCAAGCGATAGCTTTTGTCGGGCCCTAAGCCGCAATATCTAGGATGAATTCATCCGCTCCAGGCGCCGGCGCAGCTTGGCCAGCGCGAGCTTCTGCAGATCGGCGCGGCTGGCATGGACCGGCCCCATCACCGTCACTTCAATCCCGGTCGCGGCATCGATGGCGGCGACCTTCATCACCGCGCCCACCGCGGTGAACTCGAACAGAACCTCGCGGCGTTCGCCCATTCAGGCTTCCAGAGCAAAAAAAATCAGCCGCGGCTGACCGCGGGTGCCGCCCCTACCCCGTCGCGGCCGTAGATGTCGTCGCGGAACTGTACCACCCCGTCCGGGGTCGCCCAGGCGGTCACATAGACCCAGTGGAGCGGCACCGGCGTCCGCAGCCGCGCGTCCTTGCGGTCTCCGGACCGGATCACATCGTCGATCTGCTGGCGCGACCAGCCGGGCGTCTGCGCAAGCAGCCAGGTGACCAGCTCGCGCACATTCTGAACCCGCACGCAACCGGACGAATGAAAGCGGAAATCCTCGCCGAACAGGTTTCGCGACGGCGTGTCGTGCATATAGACACCGTGCGCGGACGGGAAATTGATGCGGATTGCCCCAAGCGAATTGAAATCGCCCGGATCCTGCTTGAACATGTAATTGACCGCTTCCTCGGAATACCAGTTGATCTGCTCCGGCTGCAATTCATTGCCGCGGCTGTCGAGGATGCGGATGCGCTGCTTGGTCAGGTAATCCGGCTCCTCCTGCATCTTCGGGATGAGGTCGCGCCGCACGATCGAAACCGGCACCGTCCAGAACGGATTGAAATTCACCTCGATGATGCGGCTATTGATGTCGGGCGATGCCCGGTCCGGCTTGCCGACGACTGCGGTATGACGCGAAACCGCGACCCCGTCCTCGATCGCCTCGATCTGCGCCGCCGGGATGTTGCACATGACGAATTTCGGTCCGAGGCTGCCGGAAAAGCTCTTCAGCCGCGTCAGATTGGTTCGCAGCTGGGCAAGCCGGACCTCGGCAGGAACATTCATTGCACCGAGCGTGGTGTCGCGGACGAGGCCGTCGACCGTCAGCCCGTGCCGCGCCTGGAAGCGCCGGACGCCGGCCTCGACATAGGAATCGAACACGTCGGACGCGCCGGATTGGGTCGCAAGGTCACCGCCCGCGATCAGGCGGCGGCGCAGCGCCACCACCGCCTTGTCGCGGTTGCCAAGCCGCATCCGGTCGCTCTGCGGCACCATCGGCCAGCCGCCGTCGGCAACGAGTTTCTCGTAGCGCGGGATCGCGGCCTCCGTGGTCTGTGCGGTGGCCGGCGACAAAGTCGGCAGAGACGACTTTGGCATGCGCACCGAGCGGATGCCCGAATCGTAACCCTGGCCGA
>NZ_JBKBVB010000201.1:0-4197 GCF_046289595.1 Pseudorhodoplanes sp. | reverse complement strand
CGCCGCGACCCTGATCACCTCTTTCTTCGGTCTGAATGTAGAGACCATCGGCTCGCGATTCGGCCCGATCCAGTCCGGGATGCCGGCGCCCGCCTTGCCGGCATTCAGCATCGAAAAGATCTGGGCGGTCGCGCCCGACGCCGTGGCCATCGCAATTCTGGGTGCCATCGAATCGCTGCTTTCGGCCGTGGTCGCGGATAGCATGTCAGGGCGCCGCCATCGTTCCAACAGCGAGCTCGTTGCACAAGGCATCGGCAATGTGGCTACGGCCGCCACCGGCGGCATGCCGGTGACCGGCACGATCGCACGGACCGCGACCAATATCCGCGCCGGAGCCCGCGGCCCGGTGGCCGGAATGATGCACTCGATTTACCTGCTGATCTTCGTGCTGGTTGCGATGCCGCTGGTTGCCTATGTTCCGCTGGCGGCACTGGCCGGCGTGCTGGTCGTCGTCGCCTGGGGCATGGCGGACAAGGCCGAATTCGGCCTGCTGCTGCGCACCTCAGTCGCCGACGCGGTCGTGCTGCTGTCGACCTTCCTGCTCACGGTCTTCGTCGATCTGCTCACCGGCATCGCCGTCGGCGTGCTGCTCGGATCGTTCCTGTTCATGCATCGCATGGCCGAGGCGATCGACGTGCAGGGCGGCGCCAAGCTGGTGCGCGACGATGTCGCCGACACCGAGAATGGCCGCCCCGCCTATGGCGGCCAAATGATGCCGGGCGATATCATGGTCTACCGCATCAGCGGCGCATTCTTCTTCGGCGCCACCGCGCGCGTGAACCTGATCCTCGACCGCGTGGTCAATCCGCCGCGCGTCTTCATCCTCGACTTCACCGACGTGCCGTTCATCGACATCACTGCATCCGCGGCGCTGGAGCGCTTCGTGCAGCGGCTGCACAAGGCGGGCACGAAAGTGTATTTCGCAGGCGTCCGCCCGCAGGTGCGCCGCTCGTTCGGTCTGCCCGGCCTGCGCGGGCGCTCGGTGCGCTATGTCGCGAGCGTCGAGAAGGCGCTGGCGGGGGCGGAGGGAAGTCGCGGGGCGTGAAGCGTGCGCCCTGAGCCTTGCGGCTGCGGAGAGTCGATTGAATGCGCCGCTTGTCCGGCATGATCGCAGCGATGGGCCTGACCGTGCTTGTTGCCGCGCGTGTTGGCGCGCCCGCGCACGCTCAGCCGCTCTCCGATGCGGAGGCCGCCTATCGCAGCGGCGATACCGGCCGCGCGATTGCCATCGCGCGCGCGGCCGCCGAACAATCCGACCCGCAGGCGCAGGCGCTGCTGGCCTTCTATCTCTTTACGAAGATTCCGCCGGACACCGCCGAGGCCATCGCGTGGTGGAAGCGCGCCGCCGCGCAGGGCCATGCGGAAGCGCAGTTCATGCTGGCAACGCAATATCTCTACGGCCTCGCGATTCCGGCGGATTACGGCCAGGCCTATACCTGGGCGCTGATCGCCTCGCAGAGCGAGAGCTTGAGTGAGTCCGCACGAAACGAAGTGCGAAAGCTGATGGCCGAAATCAGGGGACGGCTCACCCCGGCCGAGATCAAGGCCGCGCAGGAAGCCGCGATAGGGTTTCGGCCGCAGGGGGAGCGGTGACGGGAACGGTGCGATAGCAGTCCGGATTGATCGGAGGAGCTTGCCTCGGCTCCATCCACCGCTCGTCCCCGCGAAAGCGGGGACCCAGAGTCATTCATCAAAAATAACAGCCGAGTCTATCACTGCGCCGCTCGGCATTCGTCGTTACGACGATCGCGTGGCGAGAATTGGGTCTTCAAGCCGCGTGCGCGTCCGCGCGCGGGCACGTCACGTTATCCAGCGGCGACTCCGCCGCGAGCCAGCGTGCCGTCACGCCGCGTGCGGCACGTAGCGCAGCACCAGAAGCTCCGAGCGCGGCAGCGGCACGATGGCATAGGCACGGCCTTCGTCATCGCTGAACTCGACCAGCGCAGCATCGTCGTCGAGATTTTCAACAACGGTCCCGACCTGACCGCGCGCCAGTCCGCGCGCAGGCACATCGGTCAACAAAGCGACCGCATCCAAAAGCGATGGTACGGTCCGATCGGTGTCAGCCATCACAGCACCCAGCATGTGACGAACCGGGGGATGCGTTCCCCGGCCCGGATCATCCAAACAGTCCTTACCACGGCCTGCCGGTTCTGTCGCGTGAGCGCCACATCAGCACGCCAACGGGCACCATACACGTCCCGTTCGAGTTCGACGGCATCCACTCCGGACAGCGCTGCAAGGATGGCGCCCTTCAGCCAATCTGCATCGTCACGACCAACGCCAAGCGTCTGTCGGAAGACCCGCGCTTTATGTCTGCCGCGCGGATGGGCGGAGTCGAGGCAATAGCCCGCGAGCTTGCGAACGTCGAGAACCGCGGCTTCGATGTTTGGCAAACGCGGCACGATTCCGTTTCTCCTGGCTCAATAAAAACTCTGCGGATCGATATCGACCTCCAGCTTGAGACTCCCCCGCGTCTTCGGCGCGTGCGCCAGCCAGCCGCGCACATAATAGGACAGGTCGAAATTGCGCGGCGACTTGACGAGCAGGCGATAGCGATAGCGCCCGCGCACCACCGCAAGCGGCGCCTCGGCGGGGCCGAGCACGCGCACATTGTCATCGAGCGGGGAGGCCGCGGCGAGTTTCTTCGCAAAGCTCTCGGCCTCGTGCTTGTCTGCGCCCGACACGATCAGCGCCGCGAGCCGCCCGAATGGCGGATAGGATGTGGCCTCGCGCTGCGCGATCTCGGTGTCGTAGAACGCATCGCGGTTGCCGGAAATCAGCGCGCGCATCACCGGGTGCTCGGGCTGATGGGTCTGCAGGAAGCCCTGACCGTAGCCGGTTTCGCGGCCGGCGCGGCCCGCCACCTGGTGCAGCAATTGGAAGGTGCGCTCCGCCGCGCGCGGATCGCCGTTCGCAAGCCCGAGATCGGCGTCGACGATGCCGACAAGATTGAGTTTGGGGAAGTGGTGGCCCTTGGCCACGAGCTGCGTGCCGATGACGATGTCGAATTTGCCGTCGGCAACGCCGTCGAGCTCCTGGCGCAGCCGCTCGACCGATTCCATCAGGTCGCTGGAGAGCACGATGCTGCGCGCCTCCGGAAACAGCGCCGCGACTTCTTCCTGCAGCCGTTCGACACCGGGGCCGACGGCTGCGAACGAATCCACCGCGTTGCATTGCGGGCAGGTTTTCGGCTGCGGCATGGAGAAGCCGCAATGGTGGCAGACCAGCCGGCGCTTGAAGCGGTGATCGACCAGCCAGGAATCGCAGTTCTGGCAGGCGAGCCGGTAGCCGCAGGCGCGGCACAGCGTCAGCGGCGCGTAGCCGCGGCGGTTGAGAAACAAGAGCGCCTGCTCCTTGCGCTCCAGCGCAATCTTCACCGCTTCCGCAAGACGCGGCGCAATGAAACGCCCGCGCGGCGGACCCTCGCGGCGCAGATCGATCGCCTCGACATGCGGCAGATGCTGGCCGCCGAACCGCTCGGGCAAGGCGAGCCGGGTGTAGCGGCCGCGCCGCGCATTGACCTCGGTCTCCACCGAGGGCGTCGCGGAGGCCAGCACCACCGGGATGCGCGCGCCGTTCGCCCGGACCACCGCCATGTCGCGGGCGTGGTAATGCACGCCGTCTTCCTGCTTGTAGGCGGGGTCGTGCTCCTCGTCGACGACGATCAGGCCGAGATCGGGATAGGGCAGAAACAGCGCCGAGCGCGCGCCGACCATGACCGATATTTCGCCCGCCGTCAGCGCAGCATAGGTGCGCGCCCGCCTGCGCGACGTGAGCTGCGAATGCCATTCCGCAGGCCGCACGCCGAACCGGGCCTCGAAGCGGTTAAGGAATTGCGTGGTCAGCGCGATTTCCGGCATCAGGATCAGCGCCTGCTTGCGCCTGCGGATGGCTTCGGCCACCGCCTCGAAATACACCTCGGTCTTGCCGGAGCCGGTAACGCCGTCGATCAGGAAGGCCGAGAAGCCGCCGTCGCGCACCGCATCGCGCAGCGTTGCCGCAGCCGCCGCCTGCGCCGCGCTGAGTTCAGGCACGACATGCGCCGGATCGGGCGGCAGCGCAACCGGTTCGGGCGGCAGCACCAGCGTCTCCAGCGTGCCCTCGTCGATCAGCCCGTCGATCACCCCGGCCGACACGCCCGCTTCCTGCGCCAGATCGCTTTTTCCCCGCGCCATGCCGTCCGACAGCACGGCA
>NZ_JBKBVB010000058.1:0-27591 GCF_046289595.1 Pseudorhodoplanes sp. | reverse complement strand
TGCCCGGATCGAATGGGCTGGTCTTGTGATGCTGCAGATCGAGACCGCCGAACAGCGTGACGAAGGTCTTGCCGCTGACGAAACGCCAGCCGGTGAGGACGAAGCCCGTGGTCTGCCGTCCGGTGACTTTGGCATCGCCGAGCGCGCCAGACCGGTATTGGTACGACCCGGTGCCGATCAGCGCCTTGAAGGTGAGGCCCTCGCGGTCCAGTCCGCCCGGCGACCACAGAGCGCCGCCATAGGAGAGGCCGCCGTGACGCCACAGATCGACGCCAGAAAAAAACAGGAAGGTATCGTCGCTGCGCACGTAGCCATCGGCCCGCGCGCCGGCATGACACAGCACTCCAAACATCGCAGTAGCTGTAAGCCCCGCGACCACGCCACGCACGCCAAACATGACACCGAAAACCCGATACCGACGCGAGCCGAGGGTAAGCGCCCTGACCCGGTATCATGTTAGGCGGGACTATTTCAGGTTGCAATGCGCTCCCGGCGCACCATGCGTCGCGGCGGCTCGCCGAAACTGCGCCGGACCATCGCGGAAAAGGCGCTGGGACTCGAATAGCCGATGGCAGAGGCCACGCTGCCGACGGGTTCGCCGGTCGAGAGTCGCGCCAGGCCATCGATGGCGCGCAGCCGCGCCCGCCATTCCCCGAAGCTGAAGCCGGTCTCCGTGCGAAACAGCCGCGCCAGCGTGCGGCGGCTGGCGCCGGCGCGCTCGGCCCAGATGTCGAGATCGCCGTCGGTTTCGGGGCGGTCGAGCAGCGCGCGCGCCACCCGTACCGCCCGTGCATCGCGTGGCATCGGTAGATGCAGCTTGCGTTCCTGCATGCGCGACAGCTCGGCGAGGATCAGCCGCGCGATCATGCCGCCGCGGCCGGTTTCATCGTAATCCAGCGGTTCTTCCAGTGCGGCCAGGATCAGTTCGCGGAGCAGGCCGCCGATCTCGACCAGGATCGGCGTCTGCGGCAGCGCCTGGCAGTCCCGCGCATCGATATAGACTGTACGCATCGCCAATTCGCCGCGCATAACCATCCCGTGCGGGTAGGCCGGCGGCATCCACAGCGCCAGCGCCGGCGGCACGATCCAGGCCGCATCGGCCGTCTCGATCTTCATGGTGCCGTGGATCGCATGGATGAGCTGACCGCGTTTGTGGAGATGAAAGGGGATCCGGTCGCCGTCAGGATAGGTCTTGGCCATCGCGGCGACCGGGCGGGGCGCGTCGTCGCGGTTGTTGCGGTATTCCGGGCTCAATTGCGGACGCGATTTCGGGCTCAAAACGGGAATCCGGGCTTGGCCTGATCGCGACGATATTCGGCCTAACATCGCCATCGGGCAAGGGTAAAGATTGTCCGGCGATTCCGAAAGGTCGGCCTGCCCCCAATGTCTGACATCACCGCGAGCCACGAGGTTTTCAGCCGGGACACCCGCGTGTCGATCGGTTTTCTGAACTGGGCGCACGCGATGGACCATTATGTGCTGCTGATCTACCCGACGGTGGTGATCGGGCTCGAGGCGGTCTATGCGCGGACCTATGGCGAACTGATTGCGCTTTCGACCGCGGCCTTTATCGCCTTCGGCGTGTTTTCGCTTCCGGCCGGCTGGCTCGCCGATCACTGGAGCCGCCGCAACATGATGGCGGTGTTCTGGTTCGGCTGCGGCGCTTCTCTATTTGCGGCCGGCGCGGCCCCTAATCTGGTCACGCTTGCGATCGCGCTCGGCGCGCTCGGCATGTTTGCCGCGATCTATCATCCGGTCGGCATGGCGATGCTGATCGAAGCCTCGAAGGCGCGCGGGCGAACGCTCGCCTTCAACGGCGTTTGCGGCAATCTCGGCGTGGCGCTCGCGGCGGGGGTCACGGCGCTGATTGCGAGCATGCTGGGCTGGCGCATGGCATTCTTCGTTCCAGCCGTGGTCTGTATCGTGACCGGCTCCGTCTATCTGTGGGCGGTGCAGAACGACATTACCGGCAAGAGCGCCCGCAAGACCAATCCGGACGTTCGGCTCGGCCGGACCGCGACCGTTATCGTGTTCGGGCTGTTCATCGTCATCGCGCTCGGCGCCGGGCTCGCCTTCAACGTGATCACGGTGGCGCTGCCCAAGGTCATCGACGAGCGGGCGGGCGAGGGGATTTCCCTGCTGGCGGTAGGCAGCATCGCGACGGCGGTCTTCGTGGTCGGCGGCATCGCGCAGCTCGCGGTCGGCCGCCTGGTCGAGCGGATCGCGCCGCATGTCCTGTTCGTTTTTGTGACGCTGCTGCTCTTCACAGGTGCGGCCTGGTCGGTGGTGGCTACCGGACCCATGGTCCTGGTCGCGCTCGCGCTGGCCATGGCGGGCGTGTACGGGCAGGTGACGGTGAACGACATCGTGCTGGCGCGCTATACCGCCGATGCCTGGCGCGGCCGGGTCTATGCGGTGCGCTATTTCCTGGTCTTCATCACGGCCGGGATCGCGGTGGCCTCGATTGCCTTCCTGCATCAGCGCGGCGGTTTTGATCTCGTTCTGCTTTTCACCGCAGGCGTCTGTCTGATGTTCTTTCTGGCGACTCTCGGTCTGGCCTACATGGTCTCCGGCGCCGAGAGCCGGAAGCCGGTGGCGATGCCGGCGGAATAGTCAGGGCTCCGCCGGATGGAATTCGGCACCGCTGCTGCGGCCGGCGCGCAGCGTCTCGATTTCTTTTTGCATCCGCTTCATGTTCTCGAACAGACGGCGGGCGCTGAGCTGCATGAAGTAATAGCCGAATTTCGGATTCTGGAAGAATAGCTGCCGTACCTGATCGTAGGTGATGACCAGCAATTGGCCGCCGTCGACACAGACTGCAGACTGCGTGCGCACCTTGTCCGGGGACAGCATGCCGAGTTCGCCGACCACTTCACCGGGCGGGACCGCGATCCCGAGTTCCGGGATGCGCAGGCTGCCGGACATGATAAAAATGATCTCGTTGGCCGGATCGCCTTTGCGGAACAGGATTTCGCCCGGGATCATTTCGCGGGTTGTCGTAAACGGCCTGATCCAGTTCATGTCGAGATCGCCGTCGGTCGAAGCCTCGGTCTGGCGCACCAGCGAGAGCATCTGATTGAGCCGCCAGATGTTGAGCGGCAAGAGCGCCAGATGCAGGACCATTACCGGATAGGCCGGGTGCAGAAAGCCGTAGGCAATGAACACGACATTGCTCGCGATCGCCACCATGCGCAGTGGCACCATGGTCTTCATTGAGAAGGTGGCGAAGACCAGGGCCGCGGCGAAATAACCGAGCCATTCGGTGAGCTGGAGGCCGGCAAAATGGCCAACGATAGCGGAGAGATTCATGAGGTCCCCTCGAGGAATTGGGTCCGTAACCTGACCGGCTTCAAGCGGCCGTTCAACGGAAATTTCGTGACTTGACCGTCGGGCCGTCGGCGTGCGGCGGCGGAGGGCTTATCGTCCGGGAGGAGGCGTGAACCTTGCCGCGATCGGCCACGACCAAGGAGCAGGGAGGGTCTTGCAGGATCGTGCAAGCCTTACCATATCAAGTCGAGCAGTGTTGAGTTGCAAAGCTCCGCCGCTTTTAAGGCCACGAATGTTGCGGGTGACGCCGGATGTAAGCGCACCCCTTCATTTCGTGGCTTTTGATTGTCTTGACGGGTCAATGCTTGGTCAGCGGCGACGGATTGGGGACGATGCGGGGCGGCCGGGTGGCGAGTTCGGCTTCCAGCCGAGCGATGTTCTCGAACAGCCGCTTGCTGGTCAGCTTGAGGAAGCCGAGCCCGAATTCGGGGTTTTGATAATAGAGTTCCTCGAACTTCTCGTAGGCCAAGGACAACACTTCTCCGTCGTCGAGCGAAATCAGCGTGGCGGTTCTCACGCCGTCCGGTGAGAGCAGCCCAAGTTCGCCGACCACGGCGCCCGGTTCGAGCGTGAGACCAATTTCCTGAAGCTGGTAGCGTCCGCCGACCACCAGATACATCGCCTCGGCGATGTCGCCCTTGCGAAAGATCACCTGCCCCTTCTTGGTCTTGCGGCGCGTCATGAAGGGCTGCAGCCAGGTCATGTCGAGATCCGAACGCGCAGCCCGTTGGGTACGGCGGATCAGTTGGCGCATCTCGTGCACGCGGTAGAGGTTCAGCGGCAGCACGATGCAGTTCAGCACCAGTGTCGGCCAGATGCCGGCGATCGCCGAATAGATCAGGAACAGAACATTGGTGACGATGCCCACGACCCTCAGCGGGATCATGGTCTTCATCCAGTATTGTACCACGGTGAGGACGATGCCTGCGGTCGCAGCGGCCTGCGCGATCAGCGGAATTTCCATCTCGTGCTCCAGACCGGCGGGCCGCCGGCTTTCCTGAAGCAGACTATCGCCGTTTGGTGCCCCCGCGATCAACTGCCGATCCGAGCCGCTCGATCAGCGCCATTGCCGCAGCCGGAGCCCGAAGCTTTGCCTCGTGGATGAAATAGATGAAGACATCTCGCGGCTGCTGCTTCGGCCGTACCGCCGGAGCGAGATAAGGCAGATCCTCCGGTGCGCCTCCGGCGGCCCAAAGCTTGGCCCGGGCCGCCCATGCATCGAGCGCCTTGGGCGGATAGCCGGATTTGATCGTGTCGTCACCCTTTTGCAGCCGGGCATAGACGAAACCAGCGGTGAGATCGGCGATCGCCGGATAGGTCGCGTGCTCGGCGAAGCAAACCGCGATGTCGAAGCTGCGCAGCAGCGCGACGAAAGAGGGCACGCAGAAGCTGTTATGGCGGACCTCGACCACGTGGCGCAGCATGCGACCGTCAAAGGTTTGCGGCAGCAATTCCAGAAACCGTCCGAAATCCGCTTCGTCATATTTCTTGGTCGGCGCAAATTGCCACAGGAGCGGTCCCAGACGGTCGCCGAGCTCGGTCACGCCGGAATTCAGGAAGCGCTTGATCGAATCGCCGGCTTCCGCGAGCACCGTGCGGTTCACCGCGAATCGCGGACCCTTCAGTGAGAACACGAAGCCGTCCGGTACTTCCGAGGCCCATTTGCGGTAGCTGGCGGCGCTCTGCGTGCGGTAGAAGGTGCCGTTGATCTCGATGGAGGTCAGATGGCTCGCGGCGTAGCGCAGCTCCTGCGCATGCGGCAGGCCCTTGGGGTAGAATTCGCCGCGCCATGGCGCGTAGGTCCACCCGCCGATGCCGATATAGATGCGGCCCTGCTTCGCCACGTGACCCTCCTGCGAGCCCGGTCCAGCCGGATGAATGCGGCCGATACCATCCCGAGCGCTATCAACTGTCTCGGTCGTTTCAGATGACGATATCAGACGAGCTGCGGCACCGGACCGGGTTTTCACCGCGCTCTCCATGTTCTAAACCGGCTGTGTCTGTCACTTTGGAAGCTGAAAGGACGTCCCATGCGCTCAATCCTGCTCACAGTGATCGCGGCCGTGACGCTCGGACTGTTGAATTCCTCGGCCGATGCGCAATCCCGCATCCGCGTCGGCGGCCTGACCTGCGACCTTGCTCCGACCGTTGGTATGATCGTGGGGTCCTGGCAGCAGGCGCGTTGCATTTTCCGGCCGACATATGGCCGGCCGGAGCGTTATTACGCATCGCTGTCGCGCTTGGGCGTCGATCTCGGGGTGAAGCATGGCGGCCGTCTGTACTGGGCAGTCTTTGCACCGACCAGCGCCCTGCCGCCGCGGACGCTGGCCGGCAACTATGTGGGCGCAGCGGGCGATGTGTCATTTGGAGTCGGCGGCGGTGCCAACGTTCTGGTCGGCGGCTCGCGGCGCACCATTTCGCTTCAACCGCTCTCGCTGACCGCGCAGCGCGGCGTGAATGTCGCGGGCGGGGTGGCGCACCTCGTTCTGCGCTGATTCCGGCACCATTCTGATGCAAGGCCCCGGACCTGTTGCCGGGGCCTTTCTTGCTGGGCCTTTCCGGAAGCCGACCGGCAAACGTGCAGCCGTCGATCTGCGTGTAAATCTCGATGTGCAACAGACGCGATCATGCGTTAAGCTTGTTATATCAACGTCTTGCCGGGGGATAGTCCATGCGCTTGCCGACCATTGCCGCTGTCGCGGCTGCTGTTTCTCTTTGCGTCGCCGCAACATCCGCCGAGGCCCAGGGCCGGGTGCGTGCCGGGGGACTTGCCTGCAATCTGTCGCCGACGGTGGGTCTGATCATCGGATCGCGTCAGGAAATCCAGTGCACCTTTACGCCGAGCGGCGGCGGCAAGGTCGAACGTTACAGCGGTCACATCGGCCGGTTTGGCCTCGATCTCGGCGTGACGGCCGGCGGCCGGATGCTCTGGGGTGTGTTCGCCGCAACCAACAGGCTGCCGCCGCGCACGCTTGCCGGCACCTATGTCGGCGCCAGCGGCGATGCCTCGCTCGGCATCGGCGGCGGCGCCAACGTGCTGGTCGGCGGCTCGAACCGCACCATCTCTCTGCAGCCTCTGTCGCTGCAGGGTCAGGCCGGCGTCAATCTCGCCGTCGGCGTCGCCCGCATGACGCTGCGCTGAGCGTCATCGACGCGATCAAAGCTGAGGGGCCGCCGGTGAGCGCGGCCCCCTATTTGAGCCGTGCTGTGGATCACGCGCCCGGCACGCTCCCCGGCGGCAGGAAATCGACCTCATGCGCGGCCGAACGGCGCACGACTTCTTCCGGGTCGGTCAGATTGTGTAACTGGTCGAACAATTCCTTCAGCTTGCGCGAGGGCGATACCCAAAACAGCGCGCGGGTCGGTTTGTCGGTTTTGTTGTAATAGCCATGCGGCAGACCCATCGGCATGCGCACGAGGTCGCCTGCAGACGCCTTCACCCACTGGCCGTCGAGATAGAGGTCGAAGGTACCCTCGAGCATGTAAATGAATTCGTCCTGGGTCGGATGAATATGTGGCGGCACGAAGGTGCCGGGCGGGTCGAGCGTTTCGAACGAGAACGAGGTCGCGCAATTGGACTTCTCATAATAGGTGTGGCCGAGAATATTCCAGACCGTCGGCGTCTGGCTTTTGCCTGCGGGCGTGATGCCCGGTGCGAGCTTGATGTCTGACATGATGTCGTCTCCTGTTGGCAGTTTGTGAGCTAGGCGGCGGCCGCAAGGGCGGGATCGGCGAAGAGCGGCACGATGGTGGCGGGCTCATCAAAGCCCTGCGCCACCTTGTCCGCAAGCGCCTGCCTGCCCGACGCCCGCGCCAGGAGATCGACCACATGGGGCGGCGGCGGCATCAGGATCATGTTGCTCCAGGTGGTCGAGGCTTCGACGCGGCTGAAGGCCGTTTCGAAGGTTGCATTCATCCAGGCCGGATCGAAAGCGCCGTTGCCGCGCTGAACGATGGCGTCGAGATAAATCGTGGCGGCCTTCATCGCGTTGTTGGAGCCCTGACCCACGATTGGATCGTTGAGAATGACAGCGTCCGCAAGACCCAGCACCGGCTTGCCGGAGGGCAGGGTGCCGACGCCCTTGCGGATGGTCGGCGGGAAACGGCCGACCAGGCCCGCATTGGCATCGGTCGGCGCCGCATCGGCAATGCGCTCATATTCCCACGAGACGAATTGGCGGATCAGCGCCTTGATCTTCGCAAGCTGCGCCTCCGCATCCATCGACGGCTCGAACGCATCCAGCGGACCGCCGGGACCGGCCTCGAAGAACAGGATTTCGCAGGGGCCGGAGGTGGTCAGCGCCGGGATCATGAACAATTCGCCCGCGCCCGGAATGAGGGTCGCGGTCACGCAGGTCTGGTCGTAGGGCCTTGTGCCCTTGGTGTAGACGAGCGAGAGCGCCCGCATCGGCTTGTCGTAGGGCGAGCGCTCAGCGTCGCGCGCGAACAATTGCGAGACCGCGCCCTTGCCAGCTGCGACAATGACGAGATCGCTGTCGCTGGCGTAGCGTTCGAGTTCGGGAATGCCTGCCTCGGCGATCTCAATCTCGCCGCCCAGTTCGGCGAACATCTCCATGAAGCGCGGGAATTTCACACGCTGATCGACGGATTGTGCAGGTGCAGCAAGGTTGCCGACGAAACCGAACGCCTTGTTGCCGGACCCATCGGGCGCTGCGACTGCGATCCGCATGCCGGTAATGGCAGGCGCCTCCTTGTCCCAGAGGTCGAGCCCAAGCTTGCGTTCCTCCGCGCGTGCGGTGCCGAAAACGCATTGGCTGGACAAAACCTTGCCATTGGTGAGATCGGCCGCTGTCCGGTTCTGCACCAGCCGGACCTTGTGGCCCGCCTTGATGAGGCCGATGGCGAGGGGCAGCCCAGCCTGGCCGCCGCCGACGATGGTGAAATGGCGCATGTTGCTTGCCTCCGCGAATGGACGCTGTTGCGAGAGGCAATCTGAAAATCAGGTCCGGATTTGGCTATCCGCTGCGCGCAGGCGTTATCCGCCGCGCGCTGAATTTGGCGGCAGAACGGCATCCTGCGCAGATATTGTGCTGGTGTTCGGGGGGCGCTCGCCGGAGAATGTGTGTGAGGGGATTATTCGGGAGCGCAGCATGATCGAGATGCGCGCCGCCAGTGCACCGCCGCTGGCCATTTTCAATGCGGTCAACACCTTCGATCCCGGCGAGGCCGAAGACGAAGTCGCCCGCATCTTCTGTCCGCATCGTCTGACCCCGTCGCGGCGGGGCGCGCCGGATTTCCATGCCATCCATAACACAGCGCGGTTCGACGGCTTCTCGATCAACTTCGTCGCCTATGGCGCCGAGGTCGAGATCGATCCGGGCAAGCTTGACCGGTTCTTCCTGTTGCAAGTCCCGCTCACCGGAAGCGCCACCGTGAAATGCGGAACGGTGCAGGTCGCGGCATCGCCCGACACCGCATCGCTGCTGTCGCCGACCTTGCCGACATTGATGACGTGGCGGGAAGGATGCGAAAAGCTGATCGTGCTGATCGATCGCAATGTCGTCGAAAGCCATCTCTCCGCGCTTCTCGACAGGCATCTCGATCATGTCGAATTCGATGCCAATGTGCCGCTGTCCGGCGTGGTCGGCGCCGCGATCCGTTCGCATGTGATGTTGATGCAGGATGCGGCGAACCGCTCGCTCGCGCTGCCGGCCGGAACCGGACGCCTGGTCCAGCGGGAATTGCGCAATGGGCTGGTCGGTCTTCTGCTCACGGGCGTGGCGCATGACCGAAGCGCAATGCTTGCAGCACCGGTGCCGGCTCCCGCCCCGGCGCATGTGAAGCGCGCGGAAGATTTCCTGCGCGCCAATCCCGACCGGGAAATCAACGTGGTCGAATTGGCTGCCATTGCCGGCGTCAGCCTGCGCGCATTGCAGGACGGCTTCAAGCGGTTCCGCAACACCACGGTGACCGAGGCGATCCGCGACGCGCGGCTTGCCTACTGGCGCAAGTTGCTGCAGGCGCCGCCCGAAGGCGCAGGCGTCGGCACGCTCGCGATTGCGGCGGGACTGACGCATCTCGGTCGGGCGGCGGCGCTTTACGCGCGGCGATACGGCGAGACGCCGTCCGAGACACTCCGGCGCAACCGGCGCATGGGCTGACGAACAGCTGATCGAACGCGCGTTCCACTGGGCGGCGACCTATTGGAACGCGACCTCGGCGAAGCTGCGCAGCTTGCGCGAATGCAGCCGCTCCCAATCCTGCGATGTCAGCCATTCGTCGGCCGGTCGATCGGTTGGCCGGCCGGCTTCACCCGATCGTCGCGCCACCTCGCGTGTCGTGCCATTTCGGAGCGGGCGGCACCAGAAGTACTTTCCTGACAAGCTCGGATTGCCGGTGCGTCCCGGTCTTTTGGAAAATCAGCTTGAGATATTGCCGGGCGCTGACGAGGGTAATCCCAAGCCGCTCCGCCGCTTCCTTCAGGGAGCAGCCCATGGCGAGCAGTTCGGCAAGCCGCGCCTGACTCGGCATCAGTCCGTAGAGCCGCTGCAGCAATTCAGCGCGCGTCTCTTCGGGCGAGTCGGGATCGCGGATATAGACGATGGCCAGCGGCTCGTCGAGCAGGTTCCAGCCGAAGCGCGCCCGGTTGCCGCCCAGCGCGGAGAGCAGGATTGTGTAGCCGTCGCGGCCGGACCGGCGCGCGATCTTGAAAGCGTCTCTGGCAGCCGGCGGCCGGCCATTGTCCGGACGTAGAAGCCGCCGCAGCCGCATGCGGATAGTGTCGCCGTCGGCGCCGTCGATCACGAGCCGCGGCCCTGAGAACCGGATGCCATCGCCGCTTTCCGCGATCTGGCGCGCCGCCTCGTTGGAGAATTTCACCCGCGCCTCGGCATCGAGGACGACGATCCCGAGCGCCATGGCGTCAAGCGCGTCGAAGGCGGCGCTGCGCTCGAACGCCAGAAGTCCGAGCTCTCGCTGCAGCTTCAGCGCGCGATTGAGATGCGGGATCAGAGCCGCCATCAGTCCGCAATCCTGATCCGAGAAGCACGGCTGGTCGCGGTCGCGCAGCACAAGGAAATAGGTCAGGCTGCGCGTGTCCTCAACCAGATTGACGCCGAGCGTATATTCGACGCCGCCGACCGACAACACCTCCCGGTAGACCCGCGACGCCCGCAGCTGTTCGTCGGACAGCGACATCCGGCAATGCACCGGCTTGAACGGATTGGCGCTGAAATAGGGAATGCGCGGGTCTTCGCCGATCAGGCTCTCGTAGTGCTGCATATGCGCCGCGCTCCAATCGTAGCCATGCACGACATTGAAGGACAGCCGGCCGTTGACGAGATCGGTGTGCCCGACCTGCGATCCGCGCGCTGCGAACAAGGCGCTCGCCGTCGCAAGAAAGGCCGGCCATTTATCGAGGTCAGTGACCGTGTCGTAGAGCTGGTCGATCGCCGCCAGCAAGCGACGCGAGCGATCGGGCTTCGCCGCAAACTGCGCCAAGCTGGTCCTCCGCTTCGGTGATTGGAACGCCGTTTCTTGTCGTTGACCGCCGCAGGCGGGACGGCTTTTTGCCGTTGCCCGGCCTCGCGCTCATGCCCGCGCCGGCGGCGACAATCCCCAAATGGGGACTGCTGGTTGCAAGTTATCGCATGTAGCGTCGCTGGTCACGGGCGTTTTTTAAGGGATCGCAGGGGAGCCGGGCGATGGCCGTCATTACCGTTACCAGCAATGCGGATTCGGGCGCGGGCTCGCTGCGTCAGGCGATTATAGACGCGGCGGCCGGCGACACCATCGTTTTCCATGCAGACCTCGCCGGCCAGACCATCACGCTGGCGAGCCAGATCACGATCAACAAGGACCTCACCATCAACGGCGACGTGAACGGCGATCGCAAAGCTGACATCACGATCTCCGGCAACAATGCGACGCGCATTTTCTTAATCACCGGGACTGGCGTCGATATCGAACTGCGCAGCCTGACGCTGACACAGGGCAGTGTGCCATTGGGCTTTGGCGGAGCAATCGCCACCGCTTTCGGAAGCACGCTTACGCTGATCAACAGCACCGTCTCGCATAGTTTTGCCCTCGGTGGCGGCGGCATCTTTGCCGACGGGGTGCTGGCCGCGGTCAGTTCCACAATTACCGGCAACAACGCCAACGCGGGTGGCGGCGTGTTCAGCACCGCCACCGCCAGCTTCATCAATGCGACCGTCCATCTCAACGGCGCTTCGGTTCAAGGAGGCGGTATTGCGAATGTCGGCACCCTAACAGTGCTGAACAGCACGATCACCGAGAACACAGCGGCACAAAACAACGGTGGAATTTTAGGCGCTGATATCAGCATCCGCAACTCGGTGATCGCAGGCAATACGGCCCCTTCCGCTGCCGATGTTTCACATTTAGGCTCTGCGTTCGCCGCCGGATCGAGCTTCTTCGGCACCGCCGTCATCCTTACCACCGACCAGGGCGGCAACATCATCAACGGCGGCGATCCCAAGCTCGGCGCGCTGGCCGACAATGGCGGTCCGGTTCAGACTCAGGCCATCCTGCCGGGGAGTCCGCTGATCGGCGCCGGCAATTCCGCGCTGCTGCCTCTCGACAGCTTCGACATGGATAGCGACGGGAATATCGCCGAGACCCTGCCGCTCGATGCGCGCGGCAATGCGCGCATTTTAAATGGCGCGCTCGATATCGGCGCAAACGAGTCCGGGCTGGTCGTGACCACTGCCTCCGATTCGGCGTCCGCAGGCAACGACATCGGTGCCTCGCTTGCGGCCGATATCGCCGACGGCGGCGGCCTGTCGCTGCGCGAGGCGATCGCCTGGGCCGAGGCAGGCGAAACCATCACCTTCGCGGCGGACCTCGCTGGCCAGACCATCGTGCTGGAGCAGGGCCAGCTCGTGCTGGACAAGGACCTCACGATTAACGGTGACATCAACGGCGACCGCAAGGCCGACATCACCATCTCCGGCAACGATGCGACACGGATCTTTCAGATCAGCGGCTCCGGCGCCGAGGTCGAGCTGCGCAGCCTGACGCTGAGACAGGGGCATGCCAACGACTATGGCGGGGCTATCTTGCTTTTTCCTGCCACAACACTCGCTGTCATCGACAGCACGGTTTCGGACAGCTCGGCCGCATTTGGCGGTGGCGGCGTCTACAGTGTGGGCACACTGACGGTTGTCAATTCCACTCTCACCGGCAATCATTCGAGTTTTGGTGGCGGCGCGTTCATGTATAACGGCAGCGCCAGTTTTGTTAATGCGACCATTCACGACAACCATACTACCGATGCAGGCGGCGGGGTTGTGTCTTTGGTCAATACGACGTTCCTTAACAGCAGCATAACCGGCAACAGCAGCGGAGCGAGTGGCGGCGGACTCCGCGTGTCTGCGTCAGGGCAAGCCACCATCCATAACTCCGTTGTTGCGGCAAACACGGCATTTGTGTTCTCCGACGTCAGCAACCTCGGCACGCTCAACGCCGGATCGAGCTTCTTCGGCACCGTTGTCACGATCACCACCGATCAAGGCGGCAACATCATCAACGGCGGCGACCCACAGCTCGGCGCGCTCTCCGACAATGGTGGCCCGGTCTGGACCCGCGCCATTCTGGGCGGCAGCCCGCTGATCGGGGCCGGCAACCCCGCGTTCCTGCCCGCCGACAGTTTCGATCTCGACGGCGACGCCAACACCGCCGAAGCGTTGCCGCTCGATTCACGCGGTTTTGCGCGCGTGCTGAACGGCGTGCTCGACATCGGCGCCACGGAGCACACTCCGCCTGTGCTGACGGACGTGACCGCGACGGTCACCTTCGCGGAGAACACCGTCAACGTCACGCCGCAATTGATCGACGCGGACGTGACGCTGACCGACCCGGACGACAATTTCCTCAGCGGCACGCTCACCGTCATCGGGCTGCTCGCCGAAGACATTGTCTCGATCCGCAACCAGGGCAATGGCGCAGGCCAGATCGGTTTCAACGCGGGCACCGGGCAACTCACCTTCGCCGGCATCGCGATCGGTTCAGCGTATGGTGGCGCCGGCGAGACGCTGACGGTCGACTTCTCCGGCGCCGCCACAGCGGCGGCGATCGAGGCGCTGATCGAGAATCTCACCTATGCCAACAGTTCCGACGCGCCGACGCCCAGCCGGACGCTCACCATCACCGTGACCGATGCCCATGGGTCCGCGACCAGCGCCGCCATCGACGTCGAGGTCATCGACGAGAGCGACATCGGCGTCACCATCGTCGGCACAAAGACCGGCGACCTGGTCGATGCGACGAACACCGTGGCCGGCCAGCCGCTGCCGACCGGCCTCAACGACATCATCCTCGGCGGCAACGGCGACGACGATCTGTCGGGGCTGCTCGGCAACGACACCATCGACGGCGGCAAGGGCGACGACATCCTGCTCGGCGATGCCGGCAACGACATTCTGAATGGCGGCAAGGCCAACGACATCCTGCTCGGAGGCGATGGCGACGATATCCTCCAGGTGAAGGGGAAAGAAGGCCGGTTCGATATTTTCGAGAGCGGCGCCGGCAACGATACGCTGCAATTTCTCGGCAACGGCCATGTCACGCTGGCCGGTTTCGATGCCTTGGCTTCGTCGATCGAGATTCTGCAGGGGAACGGCCGCGGGCTGCTCGGCACCGGTGCGCCTGACGTGTTCAATTTCATTGGACTGACGCAGGTGACCGGTCTGGCTTTTGTCGACGGAAAGGGTGGCGACGATATCCTGATGGGATCGGCATTCGCCGACGATCTGCGCGGCGGCAAGGGCAACGACCTTCTCAATGGCGGAGCGGGCGACGATGTTCTGCGCGGCGGGAACGGCAACGACACCTTCGTGTTCGCGGACGGCTACGGCGCAGACAGCATTGTCGACTACCAGAGGGGCAAGGATATCCTCGACCTTACGGGCGTTGCAGGCGTGCACAGCTTCGCTGATCTGTTGCTGACCCAGATCGACAACAAGACTGTACTGATCGACTTCGGCAACGGCGACACGCTGACGATCCAGAGGGCCACCATCGCCATCCTGACCGCGAACCAGGGCGACTTCCTGTTCGCTTAAGTTACTGGAACGCGACCTCGGCGAAGCTGCGCAGCTTGCGCGAATGCAGCCGCTCCCATTCCTGCGATCTGAGCTTCTCGATCGCGGCAAGGCCGATCTGAAGATGCTGGCCGACGCGCTGGCGGTAAAATTCGGCGGCCATGCCGGCAAGCTTGATTTCGCCATGCAGCGGTTTGTCGGAGACGCAGAGGAGCGTGCCGTATGGTACCCGGAAGCGGAAGCCGTTCGCGGCGATTGCTGCGGACTCCATGTCGAGTCCGACTGCGCGCGACAGCGACAACCGGCGAATCACCGCGGCATGATTGCCAAGCTCCCAGTTGCGGTTGTCCACGCTCGCGACCGTGCCGGTGCGCATGACGCGCTTGAGCTCGTAACCGGTCAGCCCGGTGACTTCGGCGAGCGCCTGTTCGAGCGCCACCTGGATCTCGGCCAGCGCCGGGACCGGCACCCAGAGCGGCAGCTCCTCGTCGAGAACGTGGTCTTCGCGCACATAGCCATGCGCCAGGACATAGTCGCCGAGCTTCTGCGAATTGCGCAAGCCTGCGCAATGACCGAGCATCAGCCAGGCATGCGGCCGCAGCACCGCGACATGGTCGGTGATGTTGCGGGCATTCGAGGGTCCGGTGCCGATATTGATCATGGTGATGCCGCGGCTCTTTGGCGCGACGAGATGATAGGCCGGCATTTGCGGCATGCGCGCGAGCGGCGCAACAGGCTGGCCTGACGGTCCGCCGATGCGCGTCACGGTATTGCCCGGCTCGACGAAGGCGTCGTAACCGGAATCGCCGGCCGCGACGCGTTCGCGGCACATCCGCACGAAGGCGTCCACGTAGAACTGGTAATTGGTAAAGATCACGAAGTTCTGGAAATGCTCGGGGTCGGTGCCGGTGTAATGAAACAGCCGGTGCAGCGAGTAATCGACGCGCGCCGCGCGAAAGAGGGCGAGCGGGGCCGGCGCATCTGGCGGCAGATGCAGCGTGCCGTCGGCGATGGCGTCGTCCATCGTGGCGAGGTCCGGCACATCGAAGTGATCGCGCAACGGCGGAGCTTCGGTCATCACCCCGGCGGCCGCCGCACTCGCGGCAATGCCGATGTCGGAGGCGTATGCGAAATGGATCGGGATCGGCTCGCGCGATTCGCCGATCTCGACCGGTACGCGATGATTGGCGAGCAGGAGCTCGATCTGTTCGGTGAAATAATCCAGGAATAGATCGGGGCGTGTGACGCTGGTCTCGTAGATGCCGGGACCCGCGACGAAACCGTAGGAGAGACGGGAATCCATGCGGGCATGGGTGCCGGTCGCGATGCGCACGAAGGGGTAGGTGGCGCGCACGCGGCCCGCCAGCGTTTTGCCAGCCGCAAAGGCCTCGAAATATTCGCGCAGGAATGCGGTGTTGCGGCGATAGATCTGTTCGAGACGGGCGACCGCGGCCGTAGCGTCGGTGAAACGTTCGGTCGGGAGGTGAGGCGGGGTGAGAACGCGGGTAACCGTTTGCATGAGCGCAGCTTCTACCCGGTCGGATTGAAGTCAAGCGCGAGTGAGCGCAGCCAAAGCAAAAGGGGCCGCTCGCGCGGCCCCTTCGCATTGTCGTCCTGATGACCGGCTGGATCAGAAGTCCATGCCGCCCATGCCGCCGCCCGGCATCGCCGGCGCCGCCGACGGCTTCTTCGGCAGCTCGGCGACCATGGCTTCGGTGGTGATCAGAAGGCCGGCAACCGAGGCCGCATTCTGAATCGCCGCACGCACGACCTTGGTCGGGTCGATGATGCCCTTCGAGAGCATGTTTCCATATTCGCCGGTCTGCGCATCGAAGCCGAACGAGTACTGGTCCTTCTCCAGGATCTTGCCGACGATCACCGAGCCATCCTCGCCCGCGTTCATGGCGATCTGACGGGCCGGAGCCTGCAGCGCCTTGCGCACGATCTCGACGCCGGTCTTCTGGTCGTCGTTCTGGGTCTTGACCTTCTTCAGGGCCTCGGTGGCGCGAAGCAGCGCGACGCCGCCACCCGGCAGGATGCCTTCCTCGACCGCGGCGCGGGTGGCGTGCATGGCATCGTCAACGCGATCCTTGCGCTCCTTCACCTCGACTTCGGTCGCGCCGCCGACGCGGATCACCGCGACACCGCCCGCGAGCTTCGCGAGACGCTCCTGCAGCTTCTCACGGTCGTAGTCCGAGGTGGTTTCCTCGATCTGCGCCTTGATCTGCGCCACGCGCGCGTCGATGTCGGCCTTCTTGCCGGCGCCGTTCACGATCGTGGTGTTTTCCTTCTCGATCAGCACCTTCTTGGCGCGGCCGAGCATGGCGAGCGTGACGTTTTCCAGCTTGATGCCGAGGTCTTCCGAGATCACCTGGCCGCCGGTCAGGATCGCGATGTCCTGCAGCATGGCCTTGCGGCGGTCGCCGAAGCCCGGAGCCTTCACTGCCGCGACCTTCAGGCCGCCGCGCAGCTTGTTGACAACGAGGGTCGCGAGCGCTTCGCCTTCCACTTCCTCGGCGATGATGACGAGGGGCTTCGAGGTCTGCACCACGGCCTCGAGCAGCGGCAGCAGCTCCTGCAGGCCCGACAGCTTCTTCTCGTAGACGAGGATATACGCATCGTCGAATTCGGTGCGCATCTTGTCGGCATTGGTGATGAAATAGGGGGAGATGTAGCCGCGGTCGAACTGCATGCCCTCGACGATGTCGAGTTCGGTTTCGAGCGACTTGGCTTCCTCGACCGTAATCACGCCTTCATTGCCGACCTTGGCCATCGCCTTCGCCAGGAAATCGCCGATCTCCTTGTCGCCGTTGGCGGAAATGGTGCCGACCTGGGCGATTTCGTCGTTGGAGGTCACCTTCTTGGAGTTCGACTTCAGGTGCTCCACGACCGCCTCGACCGCGAGGTCGATGCCGCGCTTCAGGTCCATCGGGTTCATGCCGGCGGCGACCGACTTGGCGCCTTCCTTCACGATGGCCTGGGCAAGGACGGTGGCGGTGGTGGTGCCGTCACCGGCGAAGTCCGACGACTTCGAGGCGACTTCGCGCACCATCTGGGCGCCCATATTCTCGAACTTGTCTTCGAGCTCGATTTCCTTGGCGACCGTCACACCGTCCTTGGTGATGCGCGGCGCGCCGAACGACTTGTCGAGCACGACGTTACGGCCTTTGGGACCAAGCGTGACCTTCACCGCATTGGCGAGAGTGTCGACGCCGCGCAGCATCTTTTCGCGCGCGTCGACGGAAAATTTGACGTCTTTCGCAGCCATTGTTGATGTTCCTCAGATTATTGCTTGATGGATCAGGCGGCCTTCTTGCGCGCGACGGTCTCTTCCATCACGCCCATGATGTCGCTCTCTTTCATGATCAGATATTCGACGCCGTCGATCTTGACCTCGGTGCCGGACCATTTGCCGAACAGCACGGTGTCACCGACCTTGACATCGATCGGGATCAATTTGCCGCTCTCGTCGCGGCCGCCGGGGCCCACGGCAATGACTTCACCCTGCTGCGGCTTCTCCTTGGCGGTGTCCGGGATGATGATGCCGCCGGCGGTCTTCTCATCGGACTCGATGCGCTTGACGACGACGCGGTCGTGAAGCGGGCGGAACTTCATGGGTATCCTCCATAAGTGCTTCGGAACGAAAATTTGGGGACGGACGACCGGGACGGTCCCGGCTGCCGGCGATCTAGGTCCGGCCGGTCCGCGCGCAAGGGGTGTGCCGCAAAAAATTGGCACTCGTCAAGAGGGACTGCTAGCAGTCGGTCAAGTGGTTAATCTTGGATCGGTAAGGCTGTCAGCAGTCGCCGGGTGATGCTGCTAAGAGCTTGATTTTAGGAACGAAATTCAATTTTTAGGCTTGTCAGGATTGATTCGGGATTGAACTCTATCCGTCTCGCAAAGTGCGAGAATCGCTTTTTAGAGGACTGACATGCCATCCAGAAACTTGCCTTCGGAAGACTTCAGAAAGCAGGTGAATGGTTACGGCCTGACGACGGCGGAAATCCTGTACCGGCGGCCGGACCACCCATGGCTTCTGCAAACCTATGTCTGGCAGGACTACGACCTTTGCCCTGACTTTCCCGAGCTCAACCAGTTTCTGCGATTTTGGCAGACATCGATCGAAGGGGTGCTTCATACGGTGACGGTCGCCCATTCGCGGCTGATACGGCCGTCAGAAATGAAGGCCGTCGACGGCGTATTCCGGCTGCATTAGGGCGGACGTCGTTTGCGGCCAGGCGGAGGCTTGGCGAGACGCGAATCGGAGCGGTACGGCATCCGCACGCCAGAAAAGCGTGCGCCGCTGGCGCACGGCATTGGTGCATGGTGGGCTTGCGCGGAACGCCAGCCCGGGCCATGGCTAAGTTTCTGGCAGCCCTTTAAGTATGGTGGCCGTGTCCGCCGCCGGTGCCGTCCCGCATGAGCCATCTGCCCGCCCGTCTGGCCTTGCTCAGCGGGAATTTCATCACCGGTCTGGCGGTCCTTGCGCCCGCAGGCATGCTGCCCGAATTGTCCGCGGCACTCGGCGTGACGGTACGCGACATCGGCTTGCTCGTGACCTATGGCGCAGTCGTGCTGTGCTTCGGATCGCCGCTCGTTTCATGGCTGACCACCCGCATCGGCCGCCGCCTCCTGATGAGCGGTACCCTTGCGATTGTCGCTGCCGGTCATGTGCTGTCGGCCGCCGTCGACAGCTATGCCGCGATCCTCGCGGCGCGGCTTTCGATGCTGGCCTTTGTCGCGATCTATACGCCGCAGGCCGCCAGCACCATGGCGCTCATTGCTGCGGAAAAAGACCGCGCCTCGGCGCTCGCCTTCGTGTTTCTTGGATGGTCGCTGGCCATCGCCGTCGGTCTCCCGCTGATCACTTTGTCGGCGGCGCATTTCGGCTGGCGCGAGACCTATCTGTTGATCGGTGCGGCGGCTGCGCTCAGCGCCGCGCTCAATGCGATGTCATTGCCGGGTGGGTTGCAGGGCCATCCGCTGTCGCTTCAGAGCTTCGTCGATATCGCGCGCAGCAAGACGCTGATGCTGATCCTCTTGATCACGCTGTTCCAGATGTCGGGACAATTCTCGATCACCGTCTATATGGCGGCGCTGGCGCAGACGGTTGCGGATGGCGGCCCCGCTGCGGGCGGACTTCTATTTTCATTGCTGGGAGTGGCGGGCCTGATCGGCAATCTCGCCGCGACCCGCATCGTGCGGCTTGCGGGCGTGAACCGCACACTCGGCTGCTTCATCATCGTGATGATGGCCGGCGCGCTCATTTTCGCACTCGGAACCGGCATCCTCGTCGTGATGGCTGTCGGTGTCTTTGTGCTCGGGCTTGGCATCACCGCAGGCAATTCCATGCAACAGGCGCGGCTTGTCACCGCAGCGCCTTTGCTCGCCAGCGCGACCGTCGCGCTGAACACATCGACCCTGTATGTTGGGCAGGCGCTGGGTTCGGGCGCAGCCGGGCTCCTTTACGAGCACGCATTCCATCGCGCCATCGGCTTTCTTGCCGTTGGATTCTTCGCGGCGGCCTTCCTGGCTTTCGTTCTCACAAGCCGTCGTCACGCTAGCTGAGGACACCGACGATCGCGCCGATCGTGCAGGTCGCCAGCGTCCCCGAGACGATGGTCTTCGGTCCGAGCGCGATGATCTCCTCGCGGCGTTCGGGCGCCATCACCGTGAGCCCCGCAATCATGATACCGAGCGATCCGAAATTCGCAAAGCCGCACAGCGCATAGACCATGATCACGCGGGAACGCTCGCTGAGTGCGTCCGCCGGCAGCTTGGACAATTCGATATAGGCGATGAATTCATTGAGCGCGGTCTTGACGCCCATGAGTTCGCCGCCGCGCAGCGCCTCGTTCCAGGGCAGCCCCATCAGCCAGCAGACCGGCGCCATCCCGATGCCGAGCATGCGTTGCAAGGTGACCGGCGCGCCGGCGATGTCCGGCAATACCGACAGCATCGCATTGGCGAGATGGACCAGCGCCACCAGTACGATCAGCATGGCAACGATGTTGAGCAGGAGGGCGAGCCCCTGGGAGGTGCCGTTGGCGATCGCCTCCATGGTCGAGGCAGCGACCGGCGGCGGATCTGCATAGTCGCCGGCGGTGCCGTCCGTCTCGGTCTCGGGCACCATCAATTCGCTGATCAGGATTGCCGCAGGCGCTCCAAGCACCGAGGCAATCAACAGATGCGCGGCGATGTCCGGCACCAGCGGACGCAGGATCGTGGCATAGAGCACCAGCACGGTGCCCGCGATCCCGGCCATGCCGCCGGTCATCACGATGAACAATTCGGCGCGCGTCAGCCGGGCCAGATACGGCCGGATGAAGAGCGGTGCCTCGACCATACCGACGAAGATATTCGCCGCCGTCGACAACCCGACCGCGCCGCCGACCCCAAGCGTGCGTTCCAGCGCCCAGGAAAAGCCGCGGACCAGCGGCGGCAGGATCCGCCAGTAGAACAGCAGTGTGGTCAGGACGCTCATGACGAGGACGAGCGGCAGCGCCTGGAAGGCGAGGATGAATTCGCCGCCGGGAACTTTCGGATCGAAGGGCAGCGCACCGCCGCCGACATAGCCGAAAACGAAAGCGGTGCCGGCGCGAGTCGCGTCTGCGATGGCGTCCACGCATGATTGGCTGCCGCAAATGCCGCGCGCAGGGCCGGAATTTTCAGCAGCAAGGCGGCGAGGATCGCGGTCAGCGCCATTGCGGCACCGGCGCGCCGCCACGACACCGCGCGATGGCGCTCGCTGAGCGTAAACGCGATCGCCGGAATGGCGACGGCGCCCAGCAGCGACTGAAATACCAGCATTACGATCTCCAAGCCCCGCTGTGATTGTCGGGGCAGGGGCAATGCGTTTCAAGCGCCGTGCCGTGGTCTGTTCTGGATCAGGCGCTCTGTAGCGCGCTTCGCCGGGGATGGGTCAGGATCAGGCCTTCACGGGCGGCCCAGGCGCGAAATTCCAGCGCCAGTTGCTCGGCTTCTTCCTCGGTCTTTATATCTTCGAGCCGGCGGCACAGAACAGATGCGGTCAAATTGCAGGATGCTGTTGCATGGCGGCGCACGAGCGCCGCGGCGTCGACAGAGCTTGCGACGGGATCGCCATCGTGCAGATAGACCGGAGGACGAATTGCGAATGCGGACATCGCTTCGCTCCATGGATCGCTACGGCCGGAAAACGCAACCGGCGGAGAACCGGTTCCTTCACGGAACCATGAGCGGCGTCACGCGGGCGTGATCACTCGGCCGCGCCGGCGGGCAGAACCCCAAGATGCGGCCCGGTCACGACGGGGGGGCCTTCCTCGATCCGGTTGCGGCCTTTTTGCTTGGCCCGATAAAGCGCGGCATCGGCGATCGCATAAAGACCGTCGAAATCGTGGCCGGCCTGTGCGGTTGAGGAAATTCCGACGCTGACCGTCGCGGCGACCGGGAGGCCGGATACGTCGGACGCGGCGGCCTCGAAATTTTTTCGAATCCGGTCGGCGACTGCGGCCGCGGCTTCAGGGCTGACGTCGGGCAGGAGCGCCACGAATTCCTCTCCGCCGATCCGGCCAAGGAGATCGAGCGGCCGCAGCGATTGCGCGGCCGATTGCGTGAACAGCGTGAGCACCTCGTCCCCGGTGCGATGGCCGAACCGGTCGTTGATGGTCTTGAACCGGTCGAGATCGAACAGAAGGAGGGTCAGCGGCCGGCCGTCGCGCTGGGAGCGGCTGAGCTGGCGCTCGGCGCGCTCGCTAAACCCGCGGCGGTTGGGAATCCCGGTCAGGGGATCGATGGCCGCGGCGTAGCGCTGTCGCTGCTCCGCACGCTCCTTGGTCAGCGCCATCAGGAGAAAGGCCAGCGCGAAAGCATAGAGCAGCGGCGCGAAAATCAGGAGCGACGAGCTTTGGGCGCCGATCGAAGGCGACGTGAGCGGGAATGGCAGCGTCATCAGGTACGGCGCGCGGACCGGGAAGATGGCGACATGGACGGCGGCAATCGCCATGACCGGCCAGCGCGATAGCAATCCGTCGCGACGCCGGCGCCACAACTCATAGATGAAGGCGCAGGTATAGGCGCCGACCAGCAGCGAGGCGAGCGCCACCCGCGCGGGCACCGATTGCATGAAAGCATCGATCTGGCAGGCTGCGACCCAGAGCATGGCGCCTGCGCCGATCAGGGGCGGAAGCGGTGCGCGGCCCTCGAAAACCCTTGCCCCGGTCCACATCAGGGCATAGCCCAGAAGCATGACCGCATTGGCGGCCTGGACCGACCAGACATCCGCAACGATCCCGCGCGCCCCGAACAGCGCGGTAGCCGGGGCGAACAGGAGGAAACCGGCGCCCCACCATGCCAGCGCCGTGGTCTCGCGCGACTGCAGCCAGCCGAACAGCAGCAATAGGCCGCCCAGGCCCATGCTGACGACGGTGACCGCAAACAGGGTGGTGATGTCGAGTGTCACGACGGCTGAGTAACCAGATTCAGCGGTGTAAATCCATCCGGGCCGGAGCCCGGGTGATCTGGCGAATGATCGACGAACAGGCGCGCTGGCCTGTCTGCCACTAGCCGCGGCCCTCGAACGGCATCTTGGTCGCCTTGATGGTCATGAAGAGCACGTTCGACTCCAGCGACAGGCTCGCCATATAGGCCACGGCGCGGCCGACATCCTCGACCGCCATGCGGTCTTCCGCGCGGACCGAACCGTCCGGCTGCATCATCCCCTGCGTCATGCGCTCGGTCAGCGGCGAAACGGCATTGCCGATGTCGATCTGGCCGCAGGCGATGTCATAGGCGCGCCCGTCGAGCGCGGTCGATTTGGTCAAGCCCGTGACCGCGTGCTTGGTCGCGGTATAGGCCACGGTCAGCGGCCGCGGCGTGTGCGCCGAGATCGAGCCATTGTTAATTATGCGGCCGCCGCGCGGTGTCTGGCTTTTCATGATCTTGAAGGCCTCCTGCGTGCACAGGAAAGGCCCCGTCAGGTTGGTCGCGACGACGTCCTGCCACTTCTCCAGGGGCAGATCCTCGAGCGGCATCGCCGGGGCGCCGATCCCGGCATTGTTGAACAGGAGGTCGAGCCGGCCGAACGTGTCTTTCACCTTGGCGAACAGGGCCTTGATCTGGACCGGATCGGACAGGTCGGTCGGCACGGCGAGTGTCTTGCGGCCCATGGCCCGACCTTCCTTGGCGACCTCCTCAAGCGGCTCCTTGCGGCGGCCGGCAAGCGCCATGTCGAAACCGTCCTTCATCAGGGCGATGGCGCTGGCGCGCCCGATCCCAGATCCCGCACCCGTCACCAGCGCAACCTTGGCTGCCATACCTTACTCCTGTCTCTGATCCGCGTGTGCTCTTGCCGCGTAACGTTCACGAGCGGCCGGCATCCTACGGATTGAGCGCGCCTCCGCAATGCCTGCTTTGGCGCGGTGGATTTTCGAAATCAGCCGGCAAGTGCTGCGGCAGCATCGCGCGCAATGCTGCGGTGGGCGGCGGGGATCGCGAGGCGGGTGGCAATCAGGGTCGGTGAGCCGGGCCGTCCGAAGCGGTAGCCCTGCATCGAATGGACACCCGCCGCGCGCAGGAACAATTGCTGTTCTGCGGTTTCGACACCTTCAGCCGTGACTTTCATGCCAAGTCCGCGGCCGAGGCCGACAATCGCATGTACAATCGCGGCGGCATCGGGCGAGCGCTCGATCGAGCGCACGAAGCTCTTGTCGATCTTGAGCTTGTCGAACGGGAAGCGGCGCAGATAGGCGAGGGAGGAATAGCCGGTGCCGAAATCGTCGAGCGCCAGACGCAAACCGAGCGCCTTGAGGCGATGCATCGCAACCTCGGCACTTTCAACATTGCCGAGCAGCGTGCTTTCGGTCAGTTCGATCTCGAGGCAGCTCGGATCGAACTCGGTTTCGGTGAGGATGCGCTCGACGGTTTCGACGAAATCGGGCCTTCGGAATTGGAGCGGCGAAACGTTTACAGACACGGTTATACCGGGCCAGGATTTTCCCTCCGAACACGCGCGCCGCATGACCCACTCGCCGAGCCCGATGATGAGCCCGGAATGTTCTGCAATCGGAATAAAGCGCGAAGGTTCGATGTCGCCGCGTGCCGGGTGAGACCAGCGCGACAACGCTTCGACCGCAACGATGGTGTCGCCGCTGGCGTTGACGATCGGCTGATAAACGAGCCGGAGCTGGTCGGCGGCGATGGCGTCGCGGAGGTCGCGCTCAATCAGCTTGCGCTCCGAAAGGTCGGCGTCCATTGCCGCGTCGTAAATGCAGGCGCGGTTGCGTCCTTCGTTCTTGGCGCGATAGAGCGCCATGTCGGCATAACGCATCACGTCGGCGGCCTCGACCTCCGACTTCTGATCGATGGTTGCGATGCCGATGCTGGCGCCGATCAGGATATTGTGGCCGCCAATGGTGTATGGCGCGCAGATCGACTGAATGATCCGTTCGGCGGTGCGCTGCAGCATCGCTGCATCGGCGCCGCCTGTCATGATGACCGCGAACTCGTCGCCGCCCAGCCGGCTGACCAGGTCTTGCGGCCGCAAGAGACTGGAAAGGCGCGCAGTGACGTTGCGGATCAATTCGTCGCCCACCGGATGACCGAGGGTGTCGTTGACGTCCTTGAAATGGTCGAGGTCGATGTAAAAGACCGCGGCCGACGGGGAACCCTTTTGCACTTCGGCGATCACCTGCTCGAGGCGTTCGCCGAAATAGTTGCGGTTCGGGAGGCCGCAAAGCGGATCGTGGAGCGCAAGGTAACGCAGCCGTTGTTCGCCCTGCGCAATCGCTGCTGCGGTTCTGCGCATATAGCCGTAGATCAGCGCAGCAAGCAATGCGAAGCCGGCGAATGCCACCGCGATGAACGGGATGACGTTTGTGACGATCTCGGAGCCCGGGCGTTTTGGCGTCCAGGTGAGGCTCATGATCGTATGCCCGCCGCTGTCGCTGAGCTCGTGACTATATTGACCTGGTGGAGCCAGTTCCTTCTCGGTGAGGCGCAGGCCGGTCAGCTGAAGCCTGCCTGCAATCTCGGCCAGCAGGCTTTCGTCGACAAACTTCACGGCCATGACGAGCGGTCCGTTCGCGCGCGCCTCCGGTCCGGCGACCTGTTCGGTCGGCGCAACCAGCGTTGCGGCAACCGCAGCCGGGCGGCCGAGGAAACGCTGGATCAGTGTGGCCCGCGTCGGATGGCCGGTGTCGGTGGCGCGGCGCGGCTCTGAAATGCGAATTGCGCCTTTTGGCTCGTCGCCGGACCGGCCGCGCACATAGTCGATTGTCGGTGCAAGTTCAGGAACGATGGCATTGAGCCAGCGCGGATCGATGCTGTCGCGACCGAGCAAGGCATAGGTGAGGGTGTCGGAGCCATCCGAAACCAGGACAAAATCGTGGTCGAAATGCTGCTTGAGCCAAAGGCCGACGCGGTTATGGACCCAGTCGCGGTCGAACTGGTCGCGGATGCGACGCGTGGCTTCTTCGTTTCCGGTAACGCTCTCCAGCTCTCGCAAGAGCTGCTCGCCGTGGTTGGCGATGGCGCGCGACAGCAGCCGCTTTTCGTGTTCGAGCGAGACTTCGTCGGCGCGTTTTGCCGATGTGAAGACGGCTACCACAACCGACAGAATTGCAACGGCAACAATGACGCTGATTGGCAGGACGATGCTTAGCCGGGCACGATCCCAGCTGGCTTGCGCGCCGTTTTCGGCGAAACGCGCATTCGACTCAGCCACCGCCATTGTTCCCTAATTGCTGGATTTTCTGGCGGAAAACCTATGTGACAAAACTTGCCAATGGCTTGCATCAATCTCGCAAGGTTGAGGTCATCGGCCGGCCGTTTCACAGCCGTTGGTTAACGTGGCGTCAAATCCCGCGGTCAGGCGCTGCCGGCATAGGGCGGACGCGGGATTGCGTTATGCGCGGCACGCAGGGCCGCAGACCATCGTTCTCGCAAATCGTGAAAATATGGTTCACCCGGTTCGATCCGGTATGACAATTCCGCATCGCACGCGTCGCGCCTTGCCACGAGGACATCGATCGGCATACCGACGCCGAGATTGGAACGCATGGTCGAGTCCATCGAGATAAGACCGATTTTCAGCGCATCGTAAAGATCGACGCCATAGGTTATGGCGCGGTCGAGCACCGGCTTGCCATATTTGTGCTCGCCGATCTGCAAATACGGCGTGTCGGTGGTGCATTCGATAAAGTTGCCCGCCGAATAGATCATGAAAAGGCGCATGCGCTCGCCCTTGATCTGTCCACCGAACAGGAAGGAGACGTCAAACTTCACGTCGGCGGCGGCGAGGGCTGCGGATTCCTCGTCGTGAATGGCCCGCACCACGCGTCCGATCCGCTGTGCCGCCTGAAACATCGTGGGCGCGTTCATCAGCGTTTCGACTTCGCCTGTCTCCTTGTTGCCCACGCCCTCGATCATCGTGGAGACAACCGATTGGCTCATCGACAGGTTACCGGACGAGGCGATGGCCATGATGCGTTCGCCGGGCTGTTTGAAGACGTGCAGCTTGCGGAAGGTCGACACGTTGTCGAGCCCGGCATTGGTGCGGGTGTCGGCGATCATGACGAGGCCCTCGCGTACCAGGATTCCGCAGCAATAGGTCATCTCATTCCCGACTTTCATGTGGCTATGCGCAGGGCGCGGCAGCGCATTATCTCCATTGCCGACATTCGCGACAGGGGCAAGTCTGCCCGAAGGACGGTCGGCCACCGGCCCATGAACGGGGGAATGAACCGGGGCATTGGCCGACCCGCCGCCCTTCACTCCTGCTGCTGGATGAGACCCTGCTGGACCCGGATCCGCACATCCAGACCCTCGCCATCGCCGCCGATCCGCGAGCCGCGCACCGGGGCGGCGCCCAGATAGTCGAGGCCAACCGCAACCCGCAAGTAGGCGTCGGTTGGACACATCCCGTTGGTCGCGTCGAAACCGACCCAGCCGAGGCCCTCGACATAGGCTTCTGCCCAGGCATGACCGGCCTGCTGCTCGTTCATCCCGTCGGCCCGATGAAAATACCCCGACACGTATCGCGCGGGGATGCCGAGACTGCGGGCGGCGGCGATGAAAATGTGGCTTATGTCCTGGCAGACCCCGCGCTTGAGCGCAAAGGCTTCGGCAGCGGTGGTGTGAACGTGCGTCGGATCGGTGTCGAACGCGATGGTTTGCGGGAGCGTGTCAAGCAGCGCGTGCAAAATCGGCAGCGGCTCCGGCGCAACGCCGGCTGCGATATCCCGGGCGAAGGTCTGCAGTTCATCGC
>NZ_JBKBVB010000057.1:0-27666 GCF_046289595.1 Pseudorhodoplanes sp. | reverse complement strand
TTCTGCACCAGGCAATCCAGCGCCTCGCGCCCGCCGGGCGTCACGCTCGAACAATGGCGCATGAAATCGGAGCGGCAATTGCTGCGGATGGCGTCCTGCTGCGCCTTGCTCGGTGCCTGGGCCTGCGCCTGGACCGCAACGCACAGAAGGATCGTACCGGCGATCGCCGGCGCGTTGTAACATTTCATCTCAGTCGGACTCCTTTGCGGGTGGGCTGACCCGGCCGCTGCCTTTGCAGCCGAACAGACAGGCCGACGGCCGTATTCAACGCTTGGCGAGGGCGGTCTTGCAGCGATTGGTCAGCGACGAATGGTGCGACAGCAGACATTTGAGCACGCGGCTCTGGCCGAAGGTGACGCCCTGGCACAGCAGCGAATGGTCTTCCTTGCAATGGCGGTTGACCCATCGCGCTTCCTGGGTCGGGCGCATGGCGGGAAGCTTTAGATCGGGAGCGTCCGATTCCTTCACGCCTTCTGGCTGGGTGATGCGATCGGTCGATACGATGCGGGGCGATGCCGCGGTTCCTGAGGGTTCGGACGGTTTTGGCTCGGGGGCCGCTGCAGCCGGTGTTGCCGAGGCGGGCGTTGGATTGGCAGGCGTTGGATTGGCAGGCGGGGGCGCGCTCATCGCTTTCCTGAGCGCGGCCTGACAGGGCTCGGTGTGAACCGCGAAGTTCGGACGCAGGCATTGGACCGATTCCGCGCTGCCGGGGGCGACGCCGGCACAGGTGGTTCTGATTTCGGCACTGCACGCGGCACGGACGTCCGGATAGGGCACAGCTGCCGTGGCAGGGCCTGCTTTCGGCACGGCGGCGCTCGCCGGCGCCTTCGGTTGTGGCGGCTGGGTCCGCTTGGCCGGGGCCTGCGAGGGCTGCGCCGGCCGGGTCTGTTGCTGGGGCGGAGGCGGGGGAGGGCCCTGCCGCTGCTGCTGCTGCTGCGGCGGGCCGAAGAACGGGAAGAACTGCGCCTGTGCGCCCTGTGCCGAGAAAACCAGCGCGGCGATGCCGGCGGCGCATCCCAGCCGTCCGGTGGTGAAAAACAGGTGCCTCATCCGTCTTCCTCAGCCAGCATCCGCTCCAGAACTGCAGGATAGACTCCCAAACGCATTCCGTCAGCCATCGAAAGGCCGTAACGCAGGCGTTTGTCAGCCGTCCCAAATCACCATATTTAACAAAATCCGGCCGCCGCGCCCGGCAAACGGGCCATGCCGGCCGCGACAACGAGGAGTTCCCCGATGCCCATGGACGCCGCCGAGATCGAGCGGCTGATCAAGACCCATATCCCGGATGCCCAGGTGTCGATCCGCGACCTTGCAGGCGATGGCGATCACTACGCCGCCACCGTCCTTTCCGAAAGCTTCCGGGGAAAATCGCGGGTCCAGCAGCACCAGCTCGTCTACCAGGCCCTGCAGGGACAGATGGGCGGCGCACTGCATGCGCTCGCCTTGCAGACCGGACTGCCGGAGAATTGACCGGCGCGCTGGCGCTCCCAGTGTGGCGCTGTTGCAGCGCGTCCGGCCTGCCTATATGTGAAAAAGACTTGGCCGGGACGCCGGCTCACCCGCGGAACGCCTTTGAAGGATCGGATATCCCATGAGCATCAACCAGTTCATCGACAACGAGGTGAAGGGCAACGACGTGGTGTTGTTCATGAAGGGCACGCCGCAATTTCCGCAATGCGGCTTCTCCGGACAGGTGGTGCAGATCCTCGATTATCTGCAGGTTCCCTATAAGGGTATCAACGTCCTGGAATCAGGCGAGCTGCGCGAAGGCATCAAGCAATATTCGCAATGGCCGACCATTCCGCAGCTCTACGTCAAGGGCGAGTTCGTCGGCGGCTGCGACATCGTGCGCGAGATGTTTCAGGCCGGTGAATTGCAAAGCCTGATGCTGGAAAAGGGCCTCGCGGTGCAGGGCAAGGCGATCGCCTGAAGGCGGGTGCTGTTTCTCTCTCTGCGAAACGCTTGGCACCTGTCCGTGCCGGCAAGTCGCCGTTTCTCAATACCGCGGCGCGCGTCCCACGTCCTGCGCGTCGCTTTCAACGCGGCAACCAAAGTCTTTTTCGCGTTGTGGTGGACCGCGAACAGCGCTGTCGCCCGGGCCACCTCGGTGGCGGACTTGGACGCGGCGTTGAACCGCAAGCTTTCAGAATCGCCGCACAGCCTGCCCCTTGATGCCGTGCTCGCTGGCGTTGCCGGCATATTGTCCTGAATAGGCGACGCCCACGGTGACATTCGCGCCCCAGGCGGCGTCCAGTCCGGCTTCGACCAGCAATGCGTCACGGGCGATCGGGACGCCGGCAATGGTAAAGGGTGCTCCCCCGGCAAAGGCGAGCTCAGCGGTCGGCGTCACGCTGTTGAATGCATGCCGCCACCCCAGACCGCCCTTGACGACCGCGGCACTCCAGGCCGTCGCCAGTGGCACCGACGCGCGAAGGCCGAGGGTCGAGAAGGTGGTGCTGGTATCGGCCGCAGCACCGCTGAGCGAGGCGGTGCCTCCGGTCTCGGTGAAGCCGTCGGTCTTCACCCGGACATGGGCAAGGCCGGCATAGGGCTCCAAAGCAAAACGATGATAGTCCAGCGCATAGCCGACCTCGCCGAAGACCTGTGTCGTGGAGCCGTCGTAATCGCCTTTGGCGGTATTGCCAAAACCGGGAAAGACGACATTGCGGGTTGTTTCGATGGCGTGCCAAGCCTGGGCGATGCCGGCCCGTAACGCAAAGGGCCCGTTCAAAAGCGCCGCATATCCGGCGAGGTAATAGCTGTCGATATTGGCCGAGGAGTTGCGGTCGCCGACACCAATGTTTTGCGCCTGGTAGGCGCCGGCGAGACCGACGCGCAAAGCCGATCCCCAGGAACCGGCGAAGGTGGTATCGACGCCCGACACGAAGCCGCCCAGCCGGGTGGTGGCGGTGGCGGCGTTGCCGTCGCCATCGAACTTGCCCCAATTTCCGAAGCCGTTGGCCCAGACCGCCCAGCGCCGCTCAGGCGCCGGATCGGCTTTGGTGACGAGGGGGGCGGGAAGCGCGGCCGTCACCCGGCTGCGGTTGCCGGTACTCTTGCGCGCAGCGTAGGCAAGCGCGCCGTCGTCCTCGTCGGCATAGGCGGACACGACTTGCGGGCCGCCAACGCCCGCGCCCCCGAATTGACGCAACCGTTGCAGGATCCCGTCGCGCACGAAGCGACTGTCGTCGAGCAGCACGCCGCGCAAGGATGCATGGATTTCGCCCGACAGCAGGTCAAAGGCGCGTCTTGCAGACGTCGCATCGAGACTGAGCAGCGCATTGAAGATTGCATTGCCGGGCCCGAGGCGCTGCGCGCCGCCCGCAGCGGCCTTCTGGTTCGGTGTTTGCGCGACGGATGCGAAACTCACTGCAAGCACCTGCGTGATGTCGAGATAGACATTGTTCGGATCGTAGAACAACGCGAACTCCAGAAACGGCATGTTGTCGGTGAGCGCCGCATAGTTCCCGGTGACGCCGCCCGATGCGGTCAGGATGGTGTAGCGTTGACCGGCGGCATAGCTGCCGGGTGCGGCGACGACGTCGACCGTGCCGCCGAGAAGCGTCGCAGTACCTGTAACGTTGATCAGGTCGGAGGCGGGCGCCGGGCTGATTTCGACCCGGTAGGTCGAGCCGGCGGCCTGCGTGTAGGGACCGACGATGTTCAGCGTTCCGATCGAATTGCCCGGCGCGATCGTGCCATTAACGACCACGTTGCCGGTAACGGCACCGGTGCCGCCAAGCGCTCCCCCGGTCTGCACGGTGACGACCGGGCTGGTCAGATTGCCGTTGACCTGAAGCAGGCCGCCTTGAACCTCGGCGCCGGTCGAAAATGTCCCGGCGCCGCTCAGGGTCCAGTCAATTCCTTGCATCGACAGGTTTTCGAAATTCAGAAACTTCGCAATCGACTCCGTGCCGGTTCCAAGCAGGACGAGATTGTCGGTATTGCTGCCGCCGAGCACATTGCCGTTCAGGACCGAGCCGGTATTCAGGCGCAGCGTATGCGTCGCTGCAAAGGCGGCACCGCCGCCTCCCGCGAAGCTGATGGCGTTCACGGCGCCACTGATGGTGCCGCTGTTGGTGATCTCGGCGTTGGAATTGTTGCGGATCAGGATGCCGTGCGAATCGGTGGAGCCGATCGTCCCGCTATTGAAGAAGGTACCACCGCCCTCCGCCTCGACAGCAGGGCCGCGCCGCGACGTGAGCGAGCCGGCATTGTTGAACGTGAAGGGCGCGGTGCCGCTGCCATAGAGACCGTTATAGTCGCCGAAGATCACGCCGGTTGCGGTGTTGGTGAAGGTCGAAGGTCCGCCCTGCATCAGGACGCCGGTGCTGAATCCGGTGGTGCGCGTCGCGCTGATCGTGCCGCTGTTGATCAGCGTGCGCGATGTGCCCTGACCGATCGAAACCGCGTTAAAACCGTCCGCGGTCTCGATGGTCGCGCCGGCATGGTTGGTTACGGTGCCGCCAAAACGCAGCGTAACGCCTTCGCCGAAGCCGCCGGTGATGGTGCCGAAATTGTCGACCGTCGCCGGCCCTCCATTGGCCGGATCGCCGGTGATCACGCCGCTGGCGGTGCCGTCGATCCGTCCGGCCGCATTGTTGATGACGGCGCCTCCAAGCCCGAGCACGAGGCTGTTGAACCCGTTCACGGTGCCGTCGTTGGTGACCGACCAGGGCTGCGTGGTCGCGCTGATCCCGCCCGACACGGTGACACCCGGAAAAACGCGCGCCGTCGTGCCGGTGAAGCTGTCGAGATTGACGCTCGCGGTGTCGGTGGTGATGTCGACGTCGGCGGCGCGCGCCTCGCCTGCCGAAAGGGCCGTCGCAACGATTGCCGCGGAGCAAAGTGCGGCGCTGCGGATGGCGGCCAAGGCGGATCGGAATTCGCCGGAACGAAGAAGGAGCGTCTTCAAGCACCCAGATTGCGACGAGACTTGTCCGATCACCGCCATCCCCCAACGCCAATCGACCTCAGGGCAGGTAACCGGGACCGGAAACAACGCGCACCTAGTCGATCAACTAGGGAGGGTGCGTTCTCCCGTCTTCAGATGAGTCCGTGCAGCACCAGCACGGCGACCGCTTCGGTCCGCGTGGTCTTGTTGAGCTTCTTCTTTGCGCCCTCGACGTGGAAATGCACCGTGGAAGGCGAAATGCCCAAAACCTGGCCGATCTCCCAGTTGGTTTTTCCGATTGCAACCCATCGCATGCACTCGAGTTCGCGCGGGGTCAGTTTGGGCAAGTCCGGCGACAGGCCGAAGCCGGTTTCCTTGCGGCACCGGTTGTGGATCGCATGCCCGACCAGTTCCAGGAAGGCGCGGTCGCGGGGACCGAGCCCGACCTCCTGCATGGTCGCGATCGACACGAGCCCCTGATAATCCGACGGTCCGTGCACGGGGATGCCCATCACTTCGGTCCAGCCGAATTGGCGGGTGACCTCGTAGATCTCGCGGCCGCGGGGTGTCAGTTGCTGTTTTTGCTCCAGTTCGCTCCACAGATAGCTTTCCACCGTCCGCTGCGATTCCTGCACAAAAGGATCGTCCGGGAAAAAGTTCTGCTGCGTGTAAATGTCGATCCAGGCCTGCGGCCAGGAGTTGAAGAAGAAGCGGTAGTGACGGGCGTTGCCGATGCCGATCCAGGCGCCGCAGGCGCAGGACGTGAAACCAAACGCCTCGATCGTTCTGTGGAACTCCTCAATGAGGGCGGCAAGGTCGGTGGCGGTCGTGCAGCGATCAAGAAAGGACAGCGCGCGTTCAAATCGCATCGGGTGCAAATCGATTTGCAAAAACGGTGGCGGCATGGTCCGACAAAAAACAAAAGCCGCCAAGCGGCGGCTTCTGAACTTCGAATGCTGCGACGTTTTGTCAGCGCGAATAGAACTCGACCACCAGATGCGGTTCCATCTGGACCGGGTAGGGCACTTCGCCGAGCGTCGGGATGCGCAGGAACTTTGCAACCTTCTTGCCCTCGTCGACTTCGATATAGTCGGGGATGTCGCGCTCGGCGAGCGACATCGCCTCCAGCACCAGAACCATCTCCTTGGACTTGTCCCTAACCTCGATGACGTCGCTGACCTTCACCCGGTAGCTTGGGATGTTGACGCGGCGGCCGTTCACCTTGACGTGGCCGTGGTTCACGAACTGGCGGGCGGCGAAAATCGTCGGCACGAACTTGGCGCGATAGACCACCGCATCCAGCCGGCGCTCCAGGAGACCGATCAGGTTCGCGCCTGAATCGCCGCGCTGACGGATCGCCTCGGTATAGATGGCGCGGAACTGCTTCTCCGACATATCGCCGTAATAGCCCTTGAGCTTTTGCTTGGCGCGCAGCTGCACGCCATAGTCGGAGAGCTTGCCCTTGCGGCGCTGGCCGTGCTGGCCGGGGCCGTATTCACGCCGGTTGACCGGGCTCTTGGGCCGGCCCCAGACATTCTCGCCCATACGGCGGTCGAGCTTGTACTTTGCTTCAGTGCGCTTGGTCATCGCGTCCTCTTGAAAAAGACCAGAGTTTGAGGAAACGCGCCCTCCTCTGTGCCGCGGATGCCGGGCACCGACAGGTCCTTCGGCCAAAGCGGATGGCCGGAACCACGGGTCGCGAAACGAGGAACGGGGGCCGCCTTGCTTTAAGGACCTGGCCCCCGAACCGCGCCGGGTATGTAGAGAAAAGCCGCAGCCCTGTCAAACCCGCGAGGGCTGCCGGAATCCGAAAGGGATCAGGCCTTCGGCCAAGGCCGGATGGGGAGATTGTCCGGAGGTCGTCAGGAAGTCCGAGCTGCCATCGGCTGCGCCTTCCGGCCTTGGCCCGAGCAGATCCACCACGCGGCGGGCAATTGCAGGCGCCGGATCGACGAAGGTGACGGGCCATGGCGCGAGCCGCGTGAGCTGTCCGTTCAGCAGCGGGTAATGCGTGCAGGCCAGCACCACGGTGTCGGTGCGCAGGCCGCCGCGTTCGATAAAGCAAGGCAGGATCTCGTCGGCGATGTCGGCATCGTCCACGGCTTCGCCGCGCAGCAATGCTTCGGCGAGCACCGCAAGGCGCCGCGAGCCGACCAGGGTGACGTCGCAGCCCTGCCCGAAATCCGCGATCAGTTTCCTGGTATATTCGCGGGCGACCGTCGCCTCGGTGCCGAGCACGGACACGAGCCTGGTCTGCGACGCCGCGCAGGCCGGTTTGATCGCCGGCACGGTGCCGACAAACGGCACGGCGAAGCGCTCGCGCAAGCGCGACAGCACCAGCGTGGAGGCGGTGTTGCAGGCGATCACCACGAGATCGGGGCTGTGCGTGCCGATCAGCGCTCCCAAGATGGATACGACGCGCTCGCTCAATTCCGCTTCGGAGAGCCGTCCATAGGGGAAGCCCGCGTCGTCTGCGACATAGACAAAGCGAGCATCGGGCCGCAGCGGCACAGTCTCGCGGAACACGGTCAGCCCGCCGAGGCCGGAATCGAAGACAAGGATGGTGGGTGCTGGCGCGCTCACGGGACGTCCGACGTTACGTTCCGACGGCGAGCGGCGCCCCGAGCTTGCGCAGGGCCGCCAGCACCGACAACGCGACGATGCGGCCGGTCTTGGGGTTTTCCGACGGGACGTTTTCGATCGACAGCGAGAAGCGTGCGGAATCGGCCTCGACCTCGATGGTGTGACAATTGCGGGTCACGGCCGGGTCGGCCCAAATATCGATCATTGTGCGGTCCGGCCCGATGCCGGCGAGCGAGAGCGCCGCGGCCACATTCACGTTGGCCGGAAAGCCTGCGGCCGCGTCGCGCGCGGAACCCGAGAACACCAGCTTGGCCTCGTTCAGGCCGTCGACGGAAATGCCGTGCTGCTCGAGATAGGGGGCTCCCTTCAGCCCGGCCGGGGGCTTGCGCGTGGTCATGCGCACCGCGCTGATTTCGCCTTCGGCCGCGGCGGCCACGGCATCGAGCCCGAGCAGCGCTCCGGTCGGTACGATGATCCGGCCGCCATTTTCCTTGGCGAGTTCCAGAAGATGCGGACGCGGCAGCAGCGCCCCGCAGCTCAGCACCATGACAGCCTTGCCGGCCTCCAGCATCGGCCGGCAGATATCCTCAATGATGGCGGCGGGAGCGCATTCGACGGCGATGTCGGCGTGGGCGCGGAATTCGTCGAGCGGCACAAGGGGGCAGGCGATGCCTTCCGCGTCCAGGAAGTGCTGCGCCTTGGCACGGTCGCCGGAGGCGGCACAGGCCAGCGCCAGCCCCGGCACGCCCGCATTGAGCGTGCGGGCCAGCATCCGGCCGATGGCGCCAAGACCTGCAATGGCAACGCGGATGTCCGGCATGGTTTTTGGGTTCTCCAGGTTGGAGCCGGGTGTTTACGTGTGTGGCCTCTTGCCCACAAGTCCGGCTTGACCGCGGTCGCGGCCGCGGTCCAGTCTGCGGCCAACGAATAAAGGGAGGACGTGATGCTGAAAAAACTCTTATTGGCAGCGATGGCTGCGGGGATTGTTGCTGTGCCGGGGATTGCTGCGGCGCAGGATTATCCGTCGCGCCCGGTCACCATGATTATTCCTTTCGCCGCCGGCGGCCCAACCGATGTGCTCGGACGCGTGGTGGGCCAGCGGCTCGGTGAGATTCTCGGCCAACAGGTCGTCATCGAAAATGTCGGCGGCGCCGGCGGGCAGACCGGGTCAAAGCGCGTCGCGGATGCCAAGCCAGACGGCTACACGTTCGTCCTCGGCACGGTCGGCACCCATGCCCAGGGCCAAACGCTCTACAAAAAGCCGCTCTATAACTCGGTCGAAGACTTCACGCCGGTGGCCCTTCTCGCGGAGGTGCCGATCGCGATCACCGCGCGCAAGGATCTGCAGGTCAACGGCCTCAAGGAGTTCGTCGAATACGCCAAAAAGAACAGGGACAAGATGACCTTTGGTTCGGCGGGCGCGGGATCGGCGACGCATCTTGGCTGCGTGGTCGCCACGATGGCGATGGGCACCGACATCACGCATGTGCCCTATCGGGGCACGGGTCCGGCGATGCAGGATCTGCAGGGCGGGCGGATTGATTTTCTGTGCGAAATCATTTCCACGGCCAAGCCGCATATCGATAGCGGTGCGGTCAAAGCGATCGCGATCATGACCAAGGAGCGGTCGCCGGCCTTGCCGAATCTGCCGACGGCGGCGGAACAGGGGCTGCCGATGGAAGCCTATACCTGGAACGCGGTCTTTCTGCCGAAGGGCGCTCCGGAGGCGGTCGTCAAGAAGCTCGCCGATGCGCTCAATCAGACGATGGATACGCCGGCCGTGAAGGAGCGGCTGGCCGGGCTTGGCGCGATGGTTGTGCCGGCGGACCGCCGTACGCCGGCCTACTTGCAGAAATTTCTCAAGGAGGAAATTGCCAAGTGGCGCGAGCCGATCCTGAAGAGCGGCGCGCAGGTCGACTGACCGGATGTGGCGGTAAGTCCAGGTGCGGCGGGTCGTATCGCCCGCCGCATTTTTTCTGTCGAGACTTCGCCTGCGATGAGCGGACTGGTCCGGGGCATCGGAATCGGACATTGCATGGGCGGTACTCGCGGGGTGGCGAAGAGCCCGAGGGGGAGAAAAAGAGGGGGACATGAGTTCGGGGCGAGTACTCGTCGTCGAGGACGAGGTGCTGATTCGTATGCTGGCGGTCGACATGCTGCTCGATCTGGGCCGCGAGGCCGACGAAGCGGGCACCGCCAAAGAAGCGCTGGAGCTGCTCCGTGCGCCGGGGGCGGATTACGCATTCGCGCTCCTCGATCTGGGCCTGCCCGACAAGCGCGGCGAGGACCTCGTGCGCGACATCCGTGAAACCCATAAGGAGCTTCCGCTTATCGTCGCGAGCGGCGAGGATCAGGCCGAGGTCGCGGCCCGGCTCAGCGGGTTCGCGCCGATCCGGTTCCTTGGCAAGCCGTTCGACCTCGATGGTTTGAAAGCGGTGATCGACCGGCTGGCCGCGGCCTGACCGGCACGCGGCCGGTTTACGCGGCGAGGACGGCCACCACCACCAGCATCCCTGTCAGCAAGGCGCCCGCAACGACGAGTGTCGTGAGCTGAGCGGCATGCGGATTGAAGAGCGGGCGCGACATCGGCAGCATGACCGTTCCTGAATTGGCAGTCCTTCACCAGCGATAAATCGCGATTCTCACCGTTGCGGGCGAGTCCTTTATCTGCTCCCGCTCCGTCCTTGCGGTGTTGACTCGCAGGGAATCGACGCGCTGCAGCCTTCACGCCGCGGAGCCCGCCGCCAAGGCCGACGCGATTTCGGCCTCCGACAGCCCGGCCTCACGCAACACCTCTGTGGAATGTTCGCCGAGGCTCGGCGGCAGGCTGCGCACCGCGGGCTGCGACGCCGACCAGGTGCCCGGCACCTGCGTCATCCGCAGCCGGCCTTCGGTCGGATGATCGACAAAGCGGAAGAAGCCGGCATCGTTCAAGTGCGGGTCGTCAAGCAGGCTTGCGATATCGTGCAGGGGTGCCGCGGGAATGTCGGCCGCTTCGAGCAGGGCCAGCCATTCTGCGGTGGTCCTTGTTTTCAGGGTGTCGGCGACAAAGGCATAAACCTCGTCGATATGGTCGGCGCGCCCGCCATGGGTGGAGAAGCGTGGATCCTGCAGCAGGTCTTCGCGGTCGATCGCGCGAAAGAAACTCCGCCAGTGCGTGTCGGTATAGACCAGCGCGCAGACATAGCCGTCCTTCGTCGCATAGGGTTTGCGATGCTTCGAGACGAGCCGCGGATAATAATGCGGTCCTTCCGGCGGATCGAAGGTCAGGCCGGACAGGTGATCGCCGAGCAGATATTCGACGAACACCTCGAACATCGGGATTTCGATGGCCTGGCCCTCGCCGGTGCGCTCGCGATGAAACAGGGCGGCCGAAATCGCGTTGGCGAGATAAAGACCGACGGTGCGGTCGGCGATGGCGAGCGGCATGTAGCGCGGTTCGCCACCCCAGGCATCGCGGGCGATCGCGGCAATGCCGGACAGACCCTGAATGAGATCGTCGTAAGCGGGCTTGCCGGCATAGCGGCCGCCCGCGCCGAAACCGGTCGCGCTGGCATAGACGATGCGCGGATTGATGCTGCGAATGTCCTCGTAGCCGAGGCCCAGCCGGGCCATCGCTGCGGGCCGCACGTTGGTGACGAAAACATCCGCGGTGGCGGCAAGCTTGCGCAGCGCGTCGCGTGCGGGACGCTGCTTCAGGTCGAGTGCGATCGAGCGCTTGTTGCGGTTGAGGTTGAGATAGATGTGGCCCATGGCCTTGCTGCGCATCGGGCCGACATGGCGCATGATGTCGCCTGTGGGCTGTTCGACCTTGATGACGTCAGCGCCGAAATCGGCGAGGATCTGCGTCGCGTAAGGCCCGAGAATGACGCTGGTCAGGTCGAGGATGCGGACGCCTGAGAGCGGTCCGGTCGGGGCAGGGCGCTGGGTCATGCGACGAGCATTAGCGCGAGCATTGAGCGCCGTGCAACTGGCTCAAATGACAGCCGCCTCGCGCACGGGGGCGCCGTGCGTCTGCGGGATTTTGTCCGCATAGGCTTTCACGAAATCCGACATCGGCGCATTGTGCCCGCCGGGCGGCTCCATGGCGTGGTCGGTATATTGCGCTGCGTTCGGATCGGCATAGACCCGCTTCACGATCTTTCGATATTTGCGGACGAGCCTGATCCAGCGCACGGCCGTCCGCGTGAAGTCATAGGCGCGCCACGGATAGAAGATCAGCGGATTGACGATTGGCATGCCGTAGCGGCGCTGGGTCCGTATTTTCCGCCGCACGAAGCCGAATTGCAGCGGATGCACGCCCTCGATCCGTGATGCGCCGGAAAACAGGGTGATGCCATCGATCACCTTGGTCTTGTTCAGGCCGGTGGCGGCGGCGCGGCGCATGATGGTCTCGACATGCTCGTCCGAGTAATAGTGCGTCCAGGCGCTGCGATAGACCTCCTCCCAGGTCTCTTTCGACATGATCGGATGCGCGGTGCAGGCGTGTTCGAGGTCGTATTTGTTGAGATCGGGATCGACCGGGATACCTTTTATGTAAAGGTTCTTATGATCCTCGGAGCCGGGCAGGGGCGTCAGATAGAAGAATTCGAGGATGTCGACCGGCAATTCCCTCTTGATGATCTCGATGTCGCGGGCGATCGATTCCGGCGTATCGGTCGGGAAGCCGAGGATATAGCCGGCAAAGGTCATCACCTTGGCCTTGCGCCAGGCATGGAACATCTCCTGGTATTCCCAGATCTTGTTCTGCCGCTTTTTGGCGCCGGCGAGCGATTGCGGATTGATGTTCTCCAGCCCGATGAAGACCGCAGTGCAGCCGGCGCGCGCCGCCTTCTCGATGAAACCCGGGATTTTGTGGCAAAGCGTGTCGACCTGCAGCAGCAGGCGGATCTTGAAGCCTTCGTTCTCGCGCAGATGGATCAGCCGGTCGAGGATCGCTTCCCAGTTCTTGTTGCGCGCGTAATTGTCGTCGGTGATGAAGAAGCGGGTGATGTTCTGCCTGGCATTGGCGCGCACGATGCCTTCGACATCGTCGGCGGTGCGGTAGCGCGATTTGCGGCCCTGCACATTGATGATGGTGCAGAAGCTGCACTGGAACGGGCAGCCGCGGCCGGCATCGAAGCTCGTATAGTGACCGGCGACGCGGGTCACCACATCGCGCGGCAGGATCGGGAAGGTCGCCGCTTCCATGCCTGGCGAGTCTTTGAGGTAATTATAGATCGGTTTTGCCTGTCCCGACGCCATGTCGCGCAGGAACGCGTCCATCCGGCCTTCGGCCTCGCCGGCATAGAGCACGACGCCGAGATCGAGCGCCTCCTGCAATTCCGGCGTCAGCTCGGGCAGCATCGAGATGACGCCGCTGACATGGAAGCCGCCGATCGCGACCGGAATGTCCGCGTTGCGTAAGATGCGCGCAAGATCGAGCGCGCGCGGATACTGGTTCGACTGCACGCCGACGAGCGCCACGAATCCGCCGCCGGCGTTGCGGATGTCGCGGATGATCCGCTTCGTATCGACGACGGTGTTGCACTCGTCCATCGCCTCGATGTCGATTGCAACGTCCTCGCCCAGCAGCTTTGCCTCGGCGCATTCGCGCAGCAGGCCATAGACGCTGGCGAGGCTGTTGGACGGGATGGTCGAGCGCCACCACTGGATGACGTAGCCGTCGGCGTCGTAATGAGACGGCTTGATCAGGACGATCTTGAAGCATCGCGCCCCGACCACGGCTGGCGGCAGGGCCGGAGCGGACGTCTCGTTCGCAATCATGGCCGATGCCCCCTAGGCTCTTAGTGGACACGGATTTAAGGGGAACTGCAAGGTCGGATGGCCCAAGACGCGGGCCTGACGGGGCTTGACGCCGGCGCCGGCAAAGACCGGGCGGTCAGAAGCCCGGATGGAAGATATCGTCGAAATTTGTGCCGCTTTCGTCGTTCATCTCGGTCTGGATTTCATTGCCGAGATTGATGCCGCCGGTATCGCGTCCGACATCGCCGACGCCGGGCAAAAAACCCCGGCCGGGGGGCGCCACCATGTCGCGATAGGTCTTCATCGCGTTTTCGTCGCCGACAAAGGCGCAGCGGCAGCTGGTCGGGTCGGCATAGACGTAGTAGCGGACCCCGTTCTTGCGATGCGGAACGAAAACATGCGGCGGAATGCTGCGCAGCCGTGCCATCTTTTCGGGAGTATTGGCCTCGCGCATCTTGAAGCCGGCATCTTCGAGCTTCATGCCGATGGCAAGATTGGGTTGTGCTTCGGCGAGGGCGGTCGAAAGGCCCAGAACCGCGATCATGGCGAGTCTGCAGAGCGGGAGCATGTTGCGATTCCATTTTTTTAGACTTTAGCCGGCGCGGCCTGCGCTGCCAGCCGAAATCCTGCCGCAACCAGGCCGCACGGTGACCCAACCGGCCAGATAGGGCGGTGCGCGCCCTCTGCCGGCTGCGGCCGGCACCCGTGCGACGAAGCGCTTGCCGGTCCTGAAAACGAACGTCGCATGCGGGCGGGTGCCGCAGGGACCGAATGTCCTGCTCCCGGGAACGCCCGAGCCGCAGGCGCGTTGGACCGCGCAATGACCGCTCCCGCCATGCGTCACCCCCTGTTCGGGTTTCTTTGTGCCGGCTGTGGCCGGTGCCTGGAGGAATTGCCGGCCTGGCAGCTTGGCGCCGAACGGTTCTATTGCGGAATTTTCTGCCGGGAGGCCGACGAGCGCCTGAGCGGCAAGCCGCGCCGCGGCAGAACGGCCGATGCGGCCTAATGTCGTACGGTACGCGGCTGAAGCTGCTGATCCGGCCAGGCCTGCCGGGACCATTTGAAATGCCGCGCGGCTGCGTATATCTAGGGGCCGACTCACGGTCTGGCGGTGCGCCTGCGGCGCGGCAGCCATTCGGCCGTTGGGGAATAGTTCAATGGTAGAACAGCGGACTCTGACTCCGTTAATCTAGGTTCGAATCCTAGTTCCCCAGCCAGTTCGCACATGTCGACGCAGCAACACACGGTGGTGGCGCAGCGGCTGGTGCCGGTGGTTGCGAGCGCAGCCGGCCGTCCGCGCCTCCCGCCGGCGAAGCGTGCGACCGGCAAGCGCGTGTCGCGCAGGCAGTGACCGGCGCCGCGGGGCGGCGCGAAACGGCGCGACCGCTTATGCCGTATGCCCGTCGTCCGGGTTCGACGGGGTGTTCTTCAGCAGCTGCGGGGTCATGCGCGCGGGGTCCGGCTCGCCCGGCACGCCGCGCGGACCGAGGTGTTCGCGCTGCATCTCGTCCTCGGTCTTGAGATGGTCGCGGTTTTCCGAAAGCGGGCGGGGAATTTTGGGCTGGTTCGGCGCCATGGCGAACTCCTGCATCGGACAAAAAACGGCCGGCGCGCCGAAAGCGTTCCATCACGCCTTCTCGAGCGCGACCGACAGATCCTCGATGATGTCGTCGGGATGTTCGAGCCCGACCGAGAGACGCAAAAAGCCATCGGTGATGCCGAGATCGGCGCGCGCCTGCTGCGTAATGCGCTGATGCGTCGTGGTGGCCGGATGGGTGATCAGGCTCTTGGCGTCGCCCAGATTGTTGGAGATGCGCACCACCTGCAGCGCGTCCTGCACGGCGAAGGCGGCTTTCTTGCCGCCCTTGACCTCGAAGGCGACGAGGTTCGAGCCGCCCTTCATCTGCCGCTTGATGATGTCGGCCTGCGGATGGTCGGCGCGGCCTGGATAGATCAGCCGGGTGACCTTGGGATGGTCCGCGAGAAAATCCGCCACCTTGCCGGCGGATTCGGTCTGGCGGGTGACGCGCAGCGGCAGCGTCTCCAGTCCCTTGAGCATCACCCAGGCATTGAACGGCGACATCGACGGCCCTGTCTGCCGGTGCAGATTGTGGATGTTGTCCTGGATGAATTTTGCCGAGCCCAGCACGATGCCGCCGAGGCAGCGGCCCTGGCCGTCGACATGCTTGGTGGTGGAATAGACCACGCAATCGGCGCCGAGCGACAGCGGGCTTTGCCACAGCGGCGTGGAGAACACATTGTCGACCGTGAGCGTGGCGCCTGCCTCATGGGCGATCGTCGCAACGGCGGCGATGTCGATCACTTCGAGCGTCGGGTTGGCCGGCGTCTCCATGAAGAACGTCTTGGTGTTCGGCCGCACCGCATTCTTCCATTGATTGAGATCGGTGCCGTCGACCAGCGTCGAGGCGACGCCAAAACGCGGCAGCAATTCCTCGACCACATAGAGGCACGAGCCAAACAAGGCGCGCGAGGAGACGATATGGTCGCCGGCCTTGAGCTGGCCCATCAGCGCGAGCGTGACCGCCGCCATGCCGGTCGCGGTGGCGCGGCCGTCCTCGGCGCCTTCGAAATCCGCCATCCGGGTCTCGAACATGCGCACGGTCGGATTGGCGAAGCGCGAATATTGAAAGCCGGGGCTCTCGCCCTTGAAGCGCGCCTCGGCCTGCGCCGCATTCTCGTAGACATAGCCCTGCGTCAGAAACAGCGCTTCGGATGTCTCGCCGAATTGCGAGCGCAGCACGCCGTGATGAACGAGGCGTGTTTCCGGGCGGAAGTTGCGTTGCGAGGACGAATCCGAAGACATGGCAGGCTCCAGGCACAAAAAATCCCGGCCGGAAATCCGGGCCGGGCACACGTCCCCGGCCTTTTAGCGATTTGTTTAACGTGGCTGCAAGCCGGCCGGCTCAAATGACCACGGATCGACCTTGCTCATACGACGCGCGGCGAGGGCACGTCAAGCTACGCTACGCTGCCTTGGCCCGCTTTGCCTCCTGGATTGCTGCCCATACCCGCGCGGGCGTGGCCGGCATGTCGATATGGCGGATGCCATAGACCGACAATGCGTCCACAATCGCATTCATCACGCAGACCAGCGCGCCGGCGCAGCCGGCTTCGCCGCAGCCCTTGGTCCCGAGCGGATTGGTTGTGGCTGGCGCCGGATGGCTTTCGAAACCGATGTCCGGAAAGTGGTGCGCGCGCGGCATCGCGTAATCCTGGAACGAGCCGGTCAGCAATTGCCCATCCTCGTCATAGACTGCGTTCTCCATCAGCGCCTGGCCGATGCCCTGGACCACGCCGCCATGCACCTGGCCCTCGACCAGCAGCGGATTGACGATGGTGCCGAAGTCGTTGACCGACACATAGCGCACCACCTCGACCGCGCCGGTTTCCGGATCGATCTCGACCTCGGCGATATGGCATCCGTTCGGGAAGGACGAAGGCACCCCGTCATTGACGACGCTGGCGTCGAGCCTGGCGGGCGTGCCATCGGGTAGCTTCAGTCCGCTGCGGATTTTATCGGCAAGCTCCATAATGCCGATGGCGCGGTCGGTGCCCGCAATCGTGAAACGGCCGTTGGCAAACTCGATATCGGCCGGCGCGGCTTCGAGCACATGCGAGGCGATCGCTTTGCCGTTTTCGATCACCTTGTCGGAGGCTTGGAGAATGGCCGCCCCGCTCGCGGTGATCGAACGCGAGCCCCCCGTTCCGCCGCCCGCGATCAATTGATCGCTGTCGCCCTGCACGAGCCGGATGCGCTCGAACGGAATGCCGAGCGCGCGCGACAGCACCTGCGCATAGGGCGCGGCATGTCCTTGGCCGTAATCCAGCGTGCCGGTGACGATGGTGACATCGCCGTTGTCTTCGAAGCGGATGCCGCCCATCTCCTTGCCGGGCGGCGCGGTGACTTCGAGGAACGAACCGATGCCAAGCCCGCGCAGTTTTCCGCGCGCTTCGCTCTCGCGTTTGCGGGCGGCGAAGCCGTCAAGGTCCGCCGCTTCGACCGCCTCTTGAAACAGCGCGGGAAAGTCGCCTGAGTCGTATTTCATGCCGGACGAGGCATCGAACGGGATTTGCGTGGGCGCGATATGATTGCGGCGGCGCAGTTCGAGGCGGTCGATGCCCATCTCCCTGGCGGCGGTGTCGATCAGCCGCTCCATATAGTAATTGCCCTCGGGCCGGCCGGCGCCGCGATAGGCCGACACCTGCGTGGTGTTGGTGAACATACACTTGGTGGAGACTTCGAGCAGCGGCGTGCGATAGACGCCCGGCGTATTCTTCACGGCATTCAGGGTGCCGGGCAGCGGTGCGACCATGGCGAGGAATGCGCCCATATTGGCGTAGCCCGTCAGCCGCACCGCGAGGAAATGTCCGTCCTTGTCGAGCGCAAGCTCGGCGGTCATCTCGTGGTCGCGGCCGTGCGAGTCCGAGACGAACGCGCCGGAGCGGTCGTCGGTCCATTTCACCGGCCGGCCGAGCGTCTTTGCGGCATGCAGGATGCAGATATATTCGGAATAGACCTGCGCCTTCATGCCGAACGAGCCGCCGACATTGCCGGTCAGCACGCGAACCTGCTCCGGCTTCAGGCCGAGGATATCGGCGAGTTGTCCCTTCATCCCGAATACGCCCTGGCTCTGGGCCTGCAGGGTGAAGCGGCCGGTCGCGGCATCGTATTCGGCAACCGCAGACCGCGGCTCCATCGCCGCCACCACGAGGCGGGTATTGCGCAGCGACAGCTTCGTCACATGGGCGGCCCTCGCAAAGGCCGCGGCGACCTTTTCGGAATCGCCATAATGATAGTCGAGCGCCAGATTGCCCGGCGCCTCGTCGTAGATCTGCGGCGCGCCGGGCTTTGCCGCCTCGCTTGCAAGCGTCACAGCCGGCAGCGGCTCGATGTCGAGAACCACGGCCTCGGCCGCGTCGCGGGCCTGCGTTGCGGTCTCTGCGACGACGAAGGCCACCGGATCGCCGGCGAACCGCACCTTGTCCGACGCCAGCGCATAGCGCTGCGGCTTCTTCATCTCGGTGCCGTCGCGGTTCTTGAACGGCACGATGCATTTGAAGGTGCCGTAGCCGGCAAGATCCTTGGCGGTAAAGACGCCGAGGACGCCAGGCATCGCTGCAGCCTCGCTCGTGTCGATGCCCTTGATTACGCCATGAGCGTAAGGCGAGCGCACGATCGCGGCATAGGCCTGACCGGGCAGAGCAATGTCGTCGCTATACGTCCCCTTGCCCTGGACCAGAGTCGGATCCTCGGTGCGCAGAACCGGCTGGCCGACCCCGAATTTCGCCGCCGCCCATGTGTCGTCGCTGGAGATTTCGTCGCGGATATTCATGCGGACTCGCGGCTCTTGAGGGCGGACTACGCAATAACGGCGGGACACGCGCCCCGCAAGGATCGGCCGCGGCATGCCAGTCTCCCGGCGGTTGCAGGACGGCCGCATGGCCCGGTTTTGGCACCAAGCAAGTGCCGCCCGACCGGTTTCCACCGGCGGCCAAACCGGGCTACACTTCGCCCGATCTTTGGACACAAGGCCGCGCAACCTCGGGGAGGGCGTGCGGCAGGGCGAGTTTGATGAGCGACGAGGTGCGGGCGACCGGCCTCGATCCCGCGGCTGACCGTCTCCACCCCCCGCCGTCCCGGCAAACGGAGCGGCGGCAGGGGTTCCGGTCCGGCGATGAAGGGGGTCGAGGCGCGCCCCAGCAGAGGGTGCGGCAGGAACCTGCACCGAACGATGATGAAGCGCGCCGAGAGGCGCGCGCAGACTCGCAGGTCATGGGGAGCGATCTTTACGGTCCGACCTATGCCGCGCTCGATCTCGGCACCAACAATTGCCGCCTGCTGGTGGCCCGTGCGACCCATGAGGGCTTCCGCGTCATCGACGCCTTCTCGCGCATCATCCGTCTCGGCGAGGGCATCACCTCGTCCGGCCGGCTGGGCGAGCCCGCCATTGCCCGCGCCATCGAAGTGCTCGGCATCTGCCGGGACAAGATGCGCAATCGCGGCGTCACTCGTTCCCGCCTGATCGCGACCGAGGCCTGCCGGCTTGCCGAGAACGGCAACGATTTCCTCGACCGGGTGCGCGAGGAGGTCGGCATCTCGCTTGAGATCGTGGACCGCGAAACCGAAGCGATGCTGGCGGCGACCGGCTGCACGCCGCTGGTCGATCCCGAGGCCGAAGGCGCCATCCTGTTCGACATCGGCGGCGGCTCGTCCGAGATCGCAAGCCTCGGCCGCCCCAAGGCGTGCCGGCGAGGGCCGCCGGAGCCTTCGATGCAGGGCTGGACGTCGCTGCCGGTGGGCGTGGTGACGCTGGCCGAGCGGCATGGCGGCGTGAGCGTGACCCGCGAGATTTTCGAGGCGATGGTGGCGGAAGCCGCAGATTTGATTGCGCCGTTTGCCAGCGAGCAGCGCAAGCATCCGATCAACGGCCATCTGCTCGGCACCTCGGGCACGGTCACGACCATCGCCGGCGTGCATCTTGGGCTGAAGCGTTACGACCGCAGGCGGGTCGATGGCTGCTGGATGCTGGATGACGAAGTGACCGAGGTCATGGAGCGCCTGCTCGCCATGTCCTACGACGAGCGCGTGTGCAATGCCTGTATCGGCGCCGAACGCGCCGATCTGGTGCTGGCGGGTTGCGCCATTCTCGAAGCGATCCGCCGCGCCTTTCCGAGCGGACGGCTGCGGGTCGCCGATCGCGGATTGCGCGAGGGGATGCTGGTGCAGATGATGCGCGCCGACGGCGTGTGGCGCGAGGCGGGCATTTCGTGAAAGCCTCGAAGGGAAGCGGCGGACGCGAGCTGAAGACGCGCGTCAAAACCGGCAAGAACCGCTCGCTGTCGTCGAAACTGTGGCTCGAACGCCAGCTCAACGATCCTTACGTGGCGCGCGCCAAACGCGAAGGCTATCGCTCGCGCGCGGTCTACAAACTGTCCGGGATCGACGACAAGGCGAAATTTCTCAAACCCGGCGCGCGTGTCGTCGATCTGGGCGCCGCGCCCGGCGGCTGGAGCCAGCTCGCCGCGCAGCGCGTCCGCGCCGCCGACGGCAAAGGGCGTGTCGTCGCAATCGACCTCCTCGACATGGACCCGGTGCCCGGCGTCGATTTCATGAAGCTCGACTTTCTCGATCCTGCCGCCCCCGACATTCTCAAGGAGCGGCTCGGCGGCAAGGCCGATGTTGTCCTGTCCGACATGGCGGCCAACGCCATCGGCCATCGCAAGACCGACCACCTCAAGATCGTGGCGCTGGTCGAGGCGGCCGCGCTGTTTGCGTCGGACGTGCTCAAGCCCGGCGGCACCTTCCTCGCCAAGGTGCTGCAGGGCGGCACCGAGGGCGAGCTGCTGGCGATGCTCAAGCGCGACTTCGCGTCGGTGAAGCATGTGAAGCCCGCGGCCAGCCGCCAGGATTCCGCCGAGCTTTACGTGCTGGCGACCGGATTTCGCGGCGGCGGCGCGGCCTGACCACTACCTCTTCTTCGCCAGATTTTTCGCCAGACAGTCTTCGAGCGAATAGTTTGCATCGCAGCGTTTGGCGGCGAGGTCGTCGCTCGCGCCCTTCGCCGCCTCCTGCAACCTGCATTCGGCGGCCGCCACATGTGTCTGCAGGTAGCGCATCCGGCAGGCCTGCGGCTTGTCCTTACCGCGGATACCCTTGCGCACCAGCGCCTGATAGCGCTTGCGATAGTCGGGATTGTCGAGGCCGATCGCGGCCAGGGTCTTCTCGTATTCCCCCGCCGTGAAAGGCGCGGCATAGCCGCCGAGCGCGGTCAGGGCGTCGAACGCCCTGCGTCCCTGCTTTGGCGGCGGCAGGCTGTCGCGAAATTCCGCGAGCAGCGCCAGGGCTTGCCTGCCGAGGGTCTGCCCTTGCGCCTTCTGCGTGGCATCGGCGATGTCGATCTTGCGCAGCGCCTCCCGCAGCGTGATGGCCTGCTCGCAGACCGGACACCCCGTTTGCGCGAAAGCAGAACTCGAAAAGGCGAGGAGGAAAGCAAGTATGATCTTCGTCATGAGGCCTCGGCGCCGCGGATGCTGGACATCAAGTCTATCGCGAATGGCCGAAAAGTGGTGCAAATCCCGTTCGCTGCGCAGCGTACGCCGGGAAATGGCCTGTTTGCCGGCGTTTTTGAGCGTCGATTGCACGGCAGGCCCGATTTATCGACATTTTTTGCAGTCCGGCTTTGCACTTTGCCTTCGCAAGCCGTCGCGAATCTCTTATGCGCAGTCTTTGCGCACACCGCGCATCTGAGAGGGCATTTTTCCATGGCGGCGAAAGCAAAACCAAAGGCAAAGACGGCGGCGAAGCCGGCGGTAAAGAAGACGGCTGCGAAGAAGTCGGCGGCGCCCAAGGCCGCAGGGCCGAACAAGGTCACGCTCAAGCATCTGGCCGCGACCATCGCCGAAGAGCACCAGATCACCAAGAAGCAGGGCGAGGCGATGCTGAACGACCTCGTGGCGCTGATCACCAAGCATCTGAAGAAGGGCGAGCGTATCCGCTTGACGGGTCTCGGTATCCTTCAGGTGCGCAAACGCGCCGCGCGCATGGGCCGCAATCCGGCCACCGGCGAAGCGATCAAGATCAAGGCGTCGAAGAAGGTCGCTTTCCGTCCGGCCAAGGAATTGAAGGAAGCGGTCTAGAAGGTTTCGGTTCGCTCATTTCCGCGCAGGCGGAAATGCGGAGCATCTAGCCTCCAGAACGACATGCTCCGAGTCCCCGCCTTCAGGCGGGGACCAGCGGAGCGTCTGGTTTTTTGGCGGATTGTCAGCCCATGCGGCGGTCGGAGGTTTCGGCCGCGGCGATCGGTTCGGCGTTGGGCTCGGCCTCGGCGTTGGCCGGCGAGCGGCCCGACATTTCCGCACCGGCATCGGCGGGCAAGCGCCAGAACCACAGGGCCGACGCTGCCGAGATCGCCGCCACGACCAGAAATGCCGGCGTGAAATCCGCCGCGGTGAATGTGTCGGCGCCGCGAAAGGTCAGCGACAGTTCCACCATCAGCGCACCGACCGCGACGCCGGCCGAGATCGACAATTGCTGACCGACCGAGGCGAGCGCGGTGGCGCGGCTCATGCGGCGCTCCTCGATCTCGGCATAGGCGATGGTGTTGACCGCGGTGAATTCCAGCGCGCGGAAAAAGCCGCCGACCAAAAGGATCAGGATCAGCACCGAGACCGGCATGCCGGGCCGGAAGATCGCGATCGCGGCGATCAGCACCGCGCTCAACAGTGCATTGACGATCAGCACGCGCCGGAAGCCGAAGCGCTTGATGGTGCGCGCCGCCACGGTCTTCATGCCGATGGCGCCGAGCGCGCCGGCGAAGGTCACGAGCCCGGATTGAAACGGCGACATGTTGAAGCCGGTCTGCAGCATCAGCGGCAACAGGAACGGCAGCGCGCCGATGCCGAGCCGGAACATGAAGCCGCCGACCACGCTCGCCCGGAAGGTGGCGAAGCGCAACAGCGAGAAATCGAGGATGGGGGCAGGAACTGTCTTCGCGTGAAAAAGATAGGCCGTCATCGCCGTAGCGCCGCCCGCGACCAGCGCAACGACGATCTGCCATGGCAGGATGTCGAGGCCTGCGACGGACAAGCCGAAGGCGAGACCGGCGACGCCGGCACCCGCGAGCAGCATGCCCGTGGCGTCGAACGGTTCCTGATGCTCGGCGGGAAGCGGATCGATATAGATCAGCACCAGCACGATGCCGACAATGCCGATCGGAATGTTGATCAGGAAAATCCAGTGCCAGGACGCATAGGTGGTGATGAAGCCGCCGACCGGCGGCCCGACCACTGGACCGATCAGCGCCGGGATCGTCACCCAAGCCATGGCGCTGACCAGTTCGCGCTTCTCGATGGTGCGCACCAGCACGAGGCGCCCGACCGGCGTCATCATCGCGCCGCCGATGCCCTGCACGATGCGCGCAACGACGAAACCTTCGAGCGAATTGGCGAAGGCGCAGCCGATCGAGCCCAGCATGAACACGAAGATCGCCGCGGCGAAGACGCGACGCGCCCCGAAGCGGTCGGCGGTCCAGCCGCTTGCCGGAATGAACACCGCGAGCGAGAGCAGATAGGAGGTGACGGCGAGTTTCAGCGCCAGCGGGTTTGCGCCGATGTCGGCGGCGATGGCCGGCAGCGAGGTGGCGATCACCGTGGAATCGAGATTCTCCATGAACAGCGCGCACGCGACGATCAGCGGCACGAGTCGCGGATGATGTTGCATGGAGGATCCGGCAGGAGGGGAGACGGCGGGCGTTCTAGCATTTTGGCGGATTCGCTGCGCTGGCGCCTTGCGCTGGGGGCTGCCATTCCTACATGGCATGCCTGTTGCGAGGCCGCGCTTCCGGCCGGGAGGGCTCTGGAAATGATCTACGTTCTGGCGTTCTTTGTACCGCCGCTGGCGCTGCTGCTGAACGGGCAGATTTTCGCGGCGATCTTCAACGCTGTGCTGATGATCGTGTTCCTGGTGATCGGTCTTGTGACGCTGACGCCGTTCCTGTGGCTGATCGCGCCCGCGCATGCCATGATCGCGATCTACATGCGCAACGAGGATCGCAGGCATCGCGAACTGGTCGCGGCGATCGAAAAGCACGGCCCGCCCGCCAACTGGCGGCGCTAAGCTAAATTATTCCGGGGCGCGCGCACGCTCCGGAGTGATGACCTTCAGCGTGGAAACGCGCCGGTGCGCTCGCTGACGACGCAGCAGGCCGAGGTCCAGCCGCGGTACCCGCGCCAGCTCACCTCGCACCAAGGATGCGCGGAGCGGCGGTCCTGCGGCTGGCGGCATTGGCCGATGATCAGGCCGGTGGCGCCGGCCGGGATCGACGCCACCAGCGGGAAGTTGATGCCCGGCCCGCTGCGCATGTTGTGGATACCCTGCGAGACATTGGGCAGGACGCGGTAGGTCTCCGGCGGCAGCGCCGCGACAGGTGGCGGTGCGGGCGGTGCCGGTTGTGGGGCGATGGCTGGCGGTGGTGACGCAGGAGCAGGTGGGGCGATAGCAACCTGCGGAGCCGGACTTGCCTGCGGCCGTGCCGGCGCGGGTGAAGCAGCGCCATCGGCGCGCGCCAGGAAGATGCGCCCGGGGATCTGATCGTAATAGGCCGGCAATTGCTCATGCCCGACGCTTTGCGCGAGCTTGGGCACCTCGATCTGCAATTCTTTTGCGACATCGATCAGGTCGAGGTCCGGGCGCTTCACGAGATCGACGAACAGCCGCGTGAACACCGAATTCGGATGCGGGTCGTTGTCGCCCAGCCGGTCCAGCGCCTCCTGACCGGCGCCAGCCGAGAACATCACGAACATGCCGCGCCGCGCATCCATGCGCGACAGCCCGCGCGACTGGCCGATGGAGCGGCCGGGTCCGGCCTTGAACGGATTGTTGCGGCAGGCATCGAGGATCATCACCGTCGTCGCAGCGCCGCGGTCGCGCAGCCGCTCCGAAATATCGTCGGCAAGGAAGCCTTCGGTGCGCAGGAGGTTGCGCTGGCTCTCGGTGACATTGGGGATGTCGGTCGGCATCAGGTAATTGCCGCCATCGAGTGCGACGCCGTGCCCGGCAAAAAAGAACAAGGCGGTGTCGCCGGGCGACACCCGGGTCTCGAAATCGACGAGCGCACGGGCCATGCGCGAGCGCCCGGCATCGGTGACGGTGATGACCTCGAAGCCGAGCCCGCGCAATGTCGCGGAAATGGTCTGGGCGTCGGCAACGGCCTTTTCCAGCCGAGACACCTCGGTATAGGCATCGTTGCCGATCACCAGAGCGATCCGCTTGGCGGCAAGCGCCCCGCTATCGGAAGCGAACAGGACCAGGATCGAGACGAGGGCAGCGAAGCAAGACCGCAAGGGGAAATTCCATCGATGTGTCCGGCGCAAGGATAGGGGACGCGGCACGCGCGGCCAAGTGGACGCCCGGCCGCATGCCGGCGGCGGGCTCCGATTTCCGGGTCACGGTTGCGTTATGCGATCCGCTTTACGCCGATCCATTGCAGCAAAGCGAAGGCACCGACGGTTGCCGCCTGCGCGAACACGAATGCCGCCCCGAGTGCAGTAGGATGAACAAGGCCGCTCGCCAGCAGCGCGAGGCTGTCGATCGCCCAGAGCGCGTTATAGGCGACGATGGCCAGCACCGGCACGCGCGGCGGGTTGGTGCGAAGGCCCACGATCAGGACGATCGCCGCGAAGGGCAGGAGGCTCAGGCCGGCATAGCGCAGCAGCGGCACCGGAAGGCCCAGCAGGCCAGTGAGATGCTGCGCGCCGAGCGCGAGAAGAAGGCCGGTCGCGGCGCTCGCTACGGCGTCGGCCAGGAGCGCGCGGCGCAGGAACAGGGCGTCGCGGGATGGCTGGATCAGGGCGGTCATGATCTGGTCTCCATGGTTGCGCCGGAACCTCTATGTCCGGCGTTGCACCGACCATGGCGCGCGCTTCTGCGCGGGTCGATTACCTGCGAGGTCATGGAAGCCGGTATAGTCGCGCGCTACACGGCGGCATGAGCATGATGGCGACGACAACTTCGACTTTCGGGACGCACCTGCGCGCATGGCGGCAGCGCCGCCGCATGAGCCAGCTCGCTCTCGCACTGGATGCCGAAATTTCGGCGCGTCATCTGAGCTTCGTCGAAACCGGCAAGGCGCAGCCCTCCCGCGAGATGGTGCTGCGGCTGGCCGAACGCCTCGATGTGCCGCTGCGCGATCGCAACATGCTGCTCAGCGCCGCGGGCTTCGCGCCGGTCTTTCCGGAGCGCAAGCTCGACGACCCGGCCATGCAGAATGCAAGGCGCGCGGTCGACCGTGTGCTGAAAGGGCATGAACCATATCCCGCGCTCGCCATCGACCGGCACTGGACCATGCTCGCCGCCAACGCCGCGGTTGCTCCGCTGCTTGCGGGCGCGGCCGCCGCGCTCCTTGCACCGCCGCTCAATGTGCTGCGGCTGTCGCTGCATCCGGATGGCCTCAGCGGCCGTATTCTCAATCTGGCGCAATGGCGCGCGCATCTGCTCGAGCGGCTGCGCCGCCAGATCGAGATCACCGCCGATCCGGTGCTGGTCTTGCTCCTCAAAGAACTGGAAGGCTATCCGGCGCCGCGTCCGCCGGGCCCCATCGCGAAACCGGACCATGCCGATGTCATCGTTCCGTTGCGACTGCGAATTGGCGATGACACCGTTCTGTCATTGATTTCGACCACGACCGTGTTCGGCACACCGCAGGACATCACCCTGTCCGAACTGGCGCTCGAAACCTTCTTCCCGGCCGACGCGGTCACCGCCGAAATATTGCGCGGAATGGCCGTTCGGGCCCCGTGACGCGCGGCCCCGGTCATGCTATCCGCCCGTGCCAACCTTCGCATTTGAGAGCGGTCGGGCCGCCTTGCAGCAGCCCGAATCCGTCGCTAGGTATGGCAATGGCAAACCCTACTCCGCAAAGCATGAACGGCGCCCCGCGCGAGGCGCTGACCTTCGACGACGTCCTGCTGCAGCCGGGATTGTCCGACCATCTGCCGTCCGAAGTCGATATCCGCTCGCGCATCACCCGCGAGATCGCGCTGAATATCCCGGTGGTCGCTTCGGCCATGGACACCGTCACCGAAGCGCGCATGGCGATTGCCATGGCGCAGGCCGGCGGCATCGGCGTGATTCATCGCAACATGGAGCCGGACGAGCAGGCCGCGCAGGTGCGTCAGGTCAAGAAGTTTGAATCCGGCATGGTGGTCAATCCGCTGACAATCGCGCCGGACGCCACGCTCGCCGACGCCTTCGCGCTGATGAAGGAGAACGGCATTTCCGGCATCCCGGTGGTCGAGGGCCGCAATGGCAGGGCCGGTGCGGGCAAGCTGGTCGGCATTCTCACCAACCGCGACGTGCGCTTCGCCACCGATCCCTCGCAACGGGTATCGGAGCTGATGACCAAGGAACGGCTCATCACGGTACGCGAAGGCGTCAGCCAGGACGAGGCCAAGCGCCTGCTGCATCAGCATCGGATCGAGAAGCTGCTGGTGGTCGACGCGGATTACCACTGCGTCGGCCTGATCACGGTGAAGGACATCGAGAAGGCGGTCGCCAATCCGAATGCCTGCAAGGACGAGCAGGGGCGGCTGCGCGTTGCCGCCGCGACCACGGTCGGCGACAAGGGCTTCGACCGCACCGAACGGCTGATCGCGGCCGGCGTCGATCTTGTCGTGGTCGACACCGCGCATGGCCATTCGCGGCATGTGCTGGAAGCGGTCAAGCGCATCAAGCGGCAATCGAACAAGGTGCAGGTGGTGGCCGGCAATGTCGCGACCGCGGACGGCGCCAAGGCGCTGATCGATTCCGGCGCGGATTCGATCAAGGTCGGCATCGGTCCGGGCTCGATCTGTACGACCCGCATCGTCGCCGGCGTCGGCGTGCCGCAGCTCACCGCCATCATGGATGCGGTCGAAGCGGCACGAAC
>NZ_JBKBVB010000200.1:0-4252 GCF_046289595.1 Pseudorhodoplanes sp. | reverse complement strand
TTGCGGCCAAGATCGGCGTGGCTCCAGGTATGGGAGCCGATCGTGTGACCGGCTTCGGCGACCTGCCGCAGGATTTCGGGGTAATAAGTGGCGTGCTTGCCGATGATGAAGAAGGTGGCCCGGACGCATTCCTCCGCCAGTGCCGCGAGCACCTTGGGGGTGGTCGGCCAGGGGCCGTCGTCGAATGTCAGGATGACTTCCTTGTTGCGCAGGAAGTCATGCTGGCGGAAATGCTCGAAGCCGAAGCCGGGACCGCCGGTGGTGTCGATTTCCACCGTACGCGAAACGCCAAGCGCATTCGGGTTGGCGCACTTTACGGGAGCGGCACCGGTGCCGGGCGTTTGCGCAAAGGCTGCGCCGCCGGTCAGCGATGCAGAAACCAGGATAGCGCATGCGAACACATGGCGCATGGTGAACCCCCTCATGATGTGCGAGCCGCAGCCCGCCGCATTTTGTCCGTGTGCCATGGAAAACCCGCCATGGCACAAGAGTCAACGAATCCCGATGCAGATACCGGTTGCGACCGGGGATTAAGGTTAGCTGTGGTCGTGCCGACACGGAAAAATGCCGGCCAAACCAAGCGGTTGCGCTGCAACCTGACCGGTTTTGGCACAACCTAAATGAAGTCCAGGCCGCAGCGATTCACGACGCTGGAAGCTGGCGTTCGATCGCGGCGACGATCCGTGAGTCGGTCGGGTCGACCATCGATCCGAAGGCGGCGGCCAGCGTCCCGTCACGGCCGATCAGATATTTGTGAAAGTTCCATCGCGGCGTTTCGCCCGGGCGCTGGATCGCGGCCCAGCGATAGAAGGGATGAGCGGTCTCGCCGCGGACGGAGACTTTCTCGGCCAGCGGAAAGGTTACGCCATGGCGATGCGCCGTGGCGTGGATTTCCGGAGCGCCGCCCGGTTCCTGTCCGCCGAAATCGTTCGAAGGCACGCCGATCACGAGCAGTCCGCGGTCGCGATAGCGCATCCACAGCGTCTCAAGGCCGGCATATTGAGGCGTGAAGCCGCACAGCGACGCCGTATTGACCACCAGGACCGGGCGGCCGGTATGATCGGCGAGCCGCAGTTCCCGCCGGTCAATGGTTCGAAAAGCGAATGCAAAGGCGGTCGACCGGCTCATCGCGGGCTGCGCGCTCGCGCCGTGAGACACGAAGGGAAAGAGGGCGGCTGCGCCGATCCCCCGAACAATGCACCGACGGTTCAACATGACCGCACGCCTGATTTTGAACGCCAAACTAGCAAGGCTGGACCGGCGGTCGAAGCCACATACGCGTGAGCCTGACGGAACCGCGGAACCTTCGTGCCGGCGACACGTTTGCCCGGATCTTGCCTCTGTTGTGAAAAGCGTGAGTCATGGGCGTTCTGCCGTTCCGGGTTTCCTTCGATCAGCCGCTCAATGTCGGCGAGCGGCGCCGGGGGCGTATCGCGGCGGTTGCCGCCACCGCCTGCATGGCCATTGTCGGCGCGGGTGGATTGCTGACGCTCCTCAATGCCAGTGCCGAAACCGTCGGTCATTGGTCCAACGGCAAGGCCGGGCCGGAGGTGAAGATTCTGGCGCTGAACAGGGACAGCCCGGCCACAAAGCGATGCGAAGACGGGACTACGCCGCAGATCGAGCAGCGCTGCGCGACGCCCGCCGATCCGCGCAGCGCGGCGCAGCCCGAGCTGACGGGATCGGCGCCTCGGGAAGAAGCAGCGTCGCCGCAAACACCGACGATTTCTCCGCAGGCGCGGGCGGCGCAAGCAAAGGCGGTTTCGGAACATGCCCGCCGCCAGGCGAGGGCGAAGTCTTATACGAAGTCGTCAGCCAAGTGGTCGGCCAAGCCGTTGCAAGGAAACATGCGTTTGCAGCATGCCGAGCGGCAGCGGGCGCATGAGCAGCGCCTCAATGACCGCGGCACGTTCGGCAACGATGATTTCTTCCGGACGATTCGTTAGATCTTGATCGACTTGAGCGACTTGCCGAAAAACCGCAACGCAAGGCGCCGGCCGCGTGACTGCGGCCGGCGCTCGGGAATTGCCGATGCGTTAGTGGCAGGTCGGAATGCGCTTGTAGCCGCCATGACCGTAGCTGACATGGCCATAGGCCCTGCGGACCGGAGGCGCGAATTTCGGCTCGACGAATTTCGGCGCAGGCTTGACGTCGACCGGGGCCGCGACCAGCACTTTGGGCGCGGCTTTCGGAAGGGCCTTTGGAGCAGGAGCCGTGGCCTCCGCCGCGGCAGGCGCAGCCTCTTCGGCGGGAGCCGCCTCAGCAGGCGCTTCGCCTTCGACCTTGGCCGGAGCCGCGGTGGTCGCTGCGGCGGGGGCCTGAGCCTGTTTCACGGGAGCGGGCAGGACCTGAATCTGGCGGGTCGGACCCTGTTGAGCCTGAGCGGACACGGCCATGACGGCCAAGAACGCAGCGGCGAGAGCGGTTTTGGTAATGGACATGGCCTGGTTTCCTGAGAGTGAATGAACGATGGCCATTGGTCGTGCCGGCGCGCCAGGCGGTTCATGCGTGGCGGCGGAATCGTCGCAGCGATCGATGCTGAAACCCGGACCCGGCAGCGCCCGTATTGATAGAGCGCGATGAAGGTGCGCTGTAACGAGCTTGTGACCTTCCCCTGGAATCGCGGAGGCTGCGGCAGGGATAATATCCCTCGTGTTTTGAACGGAACGGCATGCCCCCGCGACCTAAGCCAAGCCGTTGTCAGGAGAGCGCTCGCCGAACGCGGGGAGCGGCATCCGGGCAACCGATCAAAGGAGAAGTGACATGAAAATCTTCGCGATGGCCGCCGTGATCGGCGCAACGCTTGTGTCCGGGATCTTGCCGTCCTCGGCGTCGGTTGAATATCCCTGGTGTGTGATCACCGGCGGCCGCGACGGCGGCGTCATGAGCTGCGGTTTTGTGAGCTACGCACAATGCATGCAGACCCGCATCGGCACCGATATGTGCGTGATCAATCCGCGCTATCACGGGCCGCGCCGTTGATCCTCAAGACCGCCGCCGCGGCCCTTGGCTTCGCGGCGACGCTTCTTGGCGGCAGCGGACCGGCCGCGGCCGACGTCAATTATCCCTGGTGCCTGATCACCGGCGGCCGCGGCGGCGTGATGAGCTGCGGCTATATCAGCTACGCGCAATGCATGCAGACCAGGATCGGCACCGAATGTGTGTCGAGAATCCGCGCGATCGGAGTTCCCCGGTGCGCGGTGGCCACGCGCAGCCGCATCGCGCCAGATGACGGCTGGCGCGCAGGATAACCGGTCAAGATAATGGCTCAAGACAGCGGCTATTGAATCGTCGCAATCGTTCCTATCTCAGGTCCGCAACTGGGGCCTTTCGATGCGAACGACAATCTTTTCGATATTCTGTGCCGGTGCGATCATCGCCATGTCCGCGGCCGCGCCTGCTGGCGTGGCGCGCGCGGATAGCGATCCGGATCTGATATTCAAACGATCGACGGTATTCAAATGGATGTCGCCGAACGACAAGCTCGCCACCTATGGTATCGACGATCCCGATATCGAAGGCGTGGCTTGTCACTTCACGGTGCCGGAACGCGGCGGCTTCAAAGGCTGGCTCGGCATTGCCGAGGAGGTCTCCGACATTTCCTTGTCCTGCCGGCAGATCGGACCGATCCGTTTCAAGACGAAGTTCGAACAGGGCGAGGACGTGTTCCGCGCCCGCCGGTCGCTCCTGTTCAAGAAGATGCAGATTGTGCGCGGCTGCGATGCGAAGCGTAATGTCCTCGTCTACATGGTGTTCTCCGATCGCATCATCGAAGGATCGCCGAAAAACTCGACGTCCAGCGTCCCGATCATGCCATGGGGTCCGCAGACCGAGCTTCCTAAATGCGCTGAGTATGTAAAGGAGTAACGCCGGCGCTGGCGGTCCGTCCGGCACATTGGCGCCGCCTGGCGCCAATGACCGGATTGCACGGGGAGATCAGTAGCGGCCGTAGCCGCCGCCTCCGTAGCCCCCACCATAGCCTCCGTAGCCCCCACCATAACCACCATAGCCGCCGTAGCCGCCACCATAGCCGCCACCGTAATAATGCGGGCGATAGCCATCGTCGCGATGATGGTAGCGCGGCTTGGGCTTGTGCTTGGCCACCGGCTTTCTGTGGACCGCCGGCGGGCCTTCCTTCGCCACCTTTGGCGGCACGGCTGCGACCGGCGGCGCGCCGGCGGGTGCTGCATCGGCGCCAGGCGGAGCCGCGGCCGCGTCGAGCCCCGTATCGGGAGCGGGAGCCGCCTGCTGC
>NZ_JBKBVB010000056.1:0-28298 GCF_046289595.1 Pseudorhodoplanes sp. | reverse complement strand
GACAACCAGCGCTGCAAGTCCTGCGGCCATGCGAATCCGGGCCGTCCGGCGAAGGGATAGCATTGCAACCGCGGCTTCGCATCGTCTTCGTCGGTTTCGGCGCGATCAATTCGCGCGTGGCCGGTCTGTTGAAGTCACGCAATGCGCCCGTGGATATCGTGGCGGTCGCCACACGGGATGATCCGGCCGAGCGCGCGCTGATCCCGGGCGGCGTGCCGTTCCTCGCCGCTCCGTCCGAACTCGCCGCACTGAAGCCGGACCTCGTGATCGAAGCCGCCGGTCGTGCCGCGATCGATGCCTGGGCGTCGGTCGCGCTCGCCGCATCTCCTGCCATGATCGTCGCCTCGACCTCGGCCTTCTGCGACGATGCGCTGCTGCCGCGCCTTGCGGAGATTGCGGAGAAGCACGGCAGCCGCATCCTCATCCCCTCCGGCGCCATTGGCGGGATCGATGCGCTCGCGGGCGCAGCCGTGCTCGGGCTCGATGCGGTCACACACTCCATCGTCAAGCCGCCGGTCGCCTGGAAAGGCACCCCTGCCGAAAAATTGCTTGCCCTCGCCTCCCTGCACGAACGCATCGTGTTCTTTGAGGGCTCGGCGCGCGAGGCCGCCAGCCAATATCCGCAGAACGCAAACGCGACCGTGGTGACGTCACTCGCCGGCATCGGGCTCGACCGCACCCGTGTCGAGTTGGTCGCGGATCCCGGAGCGCGGCTGAACAGCCATACCGTCACCGCCGAAGGCGCGTTCGGGCGCATGACCATCACGCTGGAGAACAATCCGCTCGCGACCAACCCGAAGTCGTCGGAATTGACCGCGTTGAGCCTCGTGCGCCTGATCGAACAGCGGACCCGGCCGGTCACGATCTGATCACCCGGCGCGCAAACATTGCGCAGCATCAATTCCGGTACACGCAACAGGCGCTATTTTATCCGTTGCCGTTAAGGCCTATAATGCATTCAATCGAATGCATCGGAGCGTACGGAGGCATCTCATGGCCCGGCTGCGTCATTTTGCGGTTTGTGTCGGCGACCTCGACAAGGCGGCGAAATTCTACGGCGACGTGTTCGGCATGAAGCGGCACGGCCGCGAGGACCTGTCGATCGGCTCGGCGATATATATGGGCGACGGCACCATCAATCTCGCGCTGCTCAACTTCAAGGGCGACAAGGGGCACGATTTCGGCGACAAGCCGGAAGGCCAGATCGGCGCCAACCATTTCGGCATCCAGGTCGAGAACATGAAGGAGACCCAGGCGCTGATCGAGAAGCACGGCGGCACCTTCTTCTTCGACCTCGGCGACGAGCGCAAAGGCAATTTCGAACGCAAGTTCAAGGATCCCGAAGGCATCATCTTCGATATTTCGGAGAATGGCTGGGTCGGCACCGACGGCCGCAAGATCAAGGCCGATCCCGCGCACGCCTTCCTCGACGAGGAACTGGTTCCGCAGGACCGCCTCAAGGGCCGCATCAAGCACATGGCGCTGTTCGTGCGCGATCTCGAAAAGCAGGCTGCGTTCTATCAGACCGTGTTTGGGCTCAAGCATCTCGGCTACGACCACCAGCCGATGGGTTCGGCGGTCTATCTCACCGACGGCACCACCAATCTCGCACTCATCTGTCCCAGCATGCCGGCGGACAAATACAAGCCCGGCGCCAATCATTGCGGCTTTCAGGTAGCCGATCTGCAGGAAGCTGAGGCCAATATCGCGCAGGCGGGCGGATCGTTCTTCTTCGATTTCGGCGATGCCAAGCACGGCAATTTCGAGAAGAAATTCAAGGACCACGACGGCGTGGTGTTCGATATCTCCAAGCACGGCTGGGTCGGCACACCGACCTACACGGCGAAGAGCACAGCCGCGATGGAGCCGGCCAAGTAGCGGCGAGCGGTTACTCGGATACCGCGACAAAAGCGCCACAAAAGTTCGATCGCGTCAAAAATTGCGCGCCCTCAATGTCAATGATATAAACTGTCGATCCGTCGTTGGCGGTGGAGCGACGGTTATGGCCAGCAAAAAACCTGAAACGGCGCGGGCGATCGTCAAAGACGCCATCGCGTCGCTGAGCAAATGGCTCGGCACGCGCAAAACCGTCGAATCCGCCAAAACAACCCGCCTGCCACCACGGCTGGTCCGGCCCTTGGCCGATGACGACGGCGCCGAGAACAAGCGCATCGCATTGTAGTATTGTTTCTTGTGCATTGAAGCGCCTGTTTAAGGCGCGGACCGGTCGCACGCGCGCCTTTCGAAGGTCGCTTTAAGTCCCCGTCGGCACATGCCGCGCCGTCTTGGTACGCTGCGCGATCATCCATTTCGACTTGCCGGCTAAGGTCAGAAACGCGCGGCGCAGCGGCGTCGGCCAGGTTGTCGGAAGCCCAAGAAAGACCGAGATGCGCTGGGTATGCTCGGTCAGCGGCCGTTCGTTCGCTTCCCAGACTTTCAGCGCCGTCGTCATGTCAGGCTCGCGGTCGAGATAATAGGCGAGCGACAGGCCGTTCATCATCGAACATCCCGCGCCCTGCCCGATATTCGGCGGCAGCGCATGCGCGGCATCGCCCAGGACGGCGACGCGGCCGGCCGACCATTGTTTCAGGCGGACATATTCGAAGCGGTCATAGCGCGCGTCGTCGGTAATCCGGTCGATCAGGTCCGCCCAATGCGGAAACGATCGCTTCCAGTCGGCCTTGTCGATCGGCGTGCGTTTCCCGATCTCGTCGGAATACAGCATGGTGAGCGCGATATAGACCTCGGTCTCGCTCACCGGCGTATAGAGAATGCGCCGGCTGCCCGACCAGTTCTCGATGGTGGTGCCGCCGTCGCCGGATGCCATTTCTTCCGGCGTTTTCGGAATCAGCACCCGGATTGCGCCGTCCGGCAGGCCCTTGCGTTTCGCGACCAGGTTCAGCGAATCCCGGATCTTCGAATTCACGCCGTCACCCGCGACGATCAGATCGGCCTTGTGGCGCGTCCCGTCGGCCATGATCAGTTCGCCGTCCGGCGTTGCCGCCACCGCTTCGGAACCCAGCACGATGTCCACGCCGTTCCTGCGCGCAGCATCCGCCATCGCATTGATCACGCGCTGGCGCACCACAGAGAAGACGCGCTTCGACGGATCCCAGCGATGCACCGAGAGCACCTTGTTATGCTCGTCGCGCATCTCGCGGGTATGCGCGAAGGGCGCGCCCTTCACCGCCTCGTCATAGGCGCCGAGCGTTTCCAGAACGCGCAGCCCGTTCTCGTAAATATAGATGCCGGCCCCGCTCGGCCGCAGCTCGGGCGAGCGTTCGTGCAGCCGCACGCTCCAGCCGCGTTGCGCCAGGGCGCCCGCGGCCGCGAGCCCGGAAAAGCCGCCACCGACGATCTCGGCATGTCGTTTGTTGGACATTTTCCGTACTCTCCACTGTCATGGCCGGACTTGACCCGGCCATCCACGTCTACGCGAGAATTGTCGAAGACGTGGATGCCCGGCTCACGGCCGGGCATGACGGCGGTGGGTTTCAGCCTGACGGTCGCCTGGCTATTTGATGAACTGGTTGGTATACAGCTCCTCGACCGGTGTCTTCTTCTGGATGAAGCCCTTCTCCAGATAGAAGTCCTGCAGCTTCGACAGCCGCTCCGGGTTGATCTCGCCGAGCTTGGCCTGATTGCCATAGACGTGCTTGGCGTAATAGTTCAATGCGTCCTTGACCACCTGTTCCTTGCCCTTCCAGGTCGGCACGAACTTGACGAAGTCCTCGGCCGCCTGATCGGGGTTGTCCATCACGTCCTTCATGCCGCGCATTGCCGCGGACACGAATTTCTGGATCATCTGCGGATTCTTCTTGATCATGTCGTCGGACACCGCGATGCCCTGCGCCAGATGCGGGAAATACTGATCGGTCGGGATCACCTTCACCTTGGTGCCGGTCGCCTGAACCATCGCGAGCCAGTCCGGCACGCCAGCCATGCCCTGCGACTTGCCGGTGGCGACCGATTCCCAGACGCCGGTCGGGCCGGCCTGCTGGATGTTTACGTCGCTCTGGGTCAGACCGGCGCTGGCAAGCAGGCCGATCAGCGCATAGAAGGTCGTGTCCTGGAACGACAGCACGGTCAGTGTCTTGCCTTTGAGATCCGCAGGCTTCTCGATGCCGGCATCCTCGCGCACCACGGTCTGCATGAAGCCGTTGCCGCCGAACAAGGCGACGATCTTCACCGGCACGCCATTGGCGCGCACCATGATCGGCCCGTCGCCGACAATGCCGCCGATCGGGGCATTGCCCGCGCCGACCATCTTTGCGACCTCGACGCCGCCGCGCGCGACCTGGAAGTCGACGTCGAGACCGGCTTCCTTGAAGTAACCCTTGCCCAACGCGAGCTGCAGCGGCGCGAAGGCCGGCAGGACCGGCGGCGCCGGAAACAGATAGGTGACTTTCTCCCGCGCCATCGCTTGCGGCGATGCAGCAAGGCCAAGTCCCAAAGCGGCGCCGAGCGCGGCCAGCGCCAATCGCCGGGTCATCGGAAATTTCGTGCTGCCAGACATTGTGTTTTCCCTCGTGGTCAGTGCTCGTGACGTTGTGCCCCAGCGCGCGGGCGTGACATTCCGCATTTGGTCTTACTATACTCGACAGTATCGCAACGACAACCGAGCATCGCGCGGCAAGTGGTCCGATTGTTGCTCTTGAACGCGGCTGCCAGAAGCGCGTCTGCGCGAAATGGCGGCTGACCGGGCTGTGAGGGGGGGTGATCTGAGCATGAAGCGGCTCGAATACCGCGACGTCACGATGCGTTTCGCGGGCGCGAAGGGCGCCGTGTTCACGGCCATCGAGAATGTCGACTTTTCGGTCGGCGACGGCGAGGTGGTGTCGCTGATCGGCCCCAGTGGCTGCGGCAAGAGCACCCTGCTCAATATCGGAGCAGGCCTTTACGCACCGAGCCTCGGCGAAGCCTATGTCGACGGCGAGCGCGTCGAAGGCCCGAACGAGCATGTCGCTTTCATGCTGCAGAAGGATCTCCTGCTGCCATGGCGCACCATCGAACAGAACGTGATGCTCGGCACCGAGATCCGCAAGCTCGACGGCGCCGACAGCCGGCGCAAAGCGCGCGAGCTGCTGCAGGCCTTCAAACTCGGCGAATTCGCCGAACGCTACCCGCACCAGTTGTCCGGCGGCATGCGCCAGCGCGCCGCGCTTGCGCGCACACTTGCGGTCGATCCTTCCGTGCTGCTGCTCGACGAGCCGTTCTCCGCGGTGGACGCTCAGACCCGCATCATGCTGCAGCACGACCTGGCGCAGACCCTGATGCGCGCGAAAAAGACCGCGCTCCTGATCACCCACGACCTGCTCGAAGCGGTGATCCTGTCCGACCGCGTTTTGGTCATGAGCAAGCGGCCGGGGAAGATCATCGACGAGATTATCATCGACATTCCCGGCCGCGACCACCCGCTGCAGCGGCGGCGCGATCCGAAGGTTGCAGGCTATATCGCCCGGCTGATGGACAAGCTCGATATCGGAGAACATCCCGCGCAGGAGACAGCGCAAGCGACGGATCAAGAAACGCCGCAGAAGGAAGTCGTACAATGAACGCCGACCGCTCCGCCCTGGTCCGCAACGGCACCATCGCAAGCGTTGCGATGTTCATCGTCTTTGTCATCGCCTGGGAATGGGGACCGGGGCTGCTCGGCATCCCGCCCTATATCGTGCCGCCCTTGTCGGCGACCTGGAACGAATTCCTGCGGATGTGGAGCGTCACCGGGCTGCCCTTCCATACCGGCATCACCGCCTTCGAGGTGCTGGTCGGTTTCCTGCTCGGCAGCCTGCTCGGCGCGCTGATCGGCTATCTGCTTGGCATGTCGCCGACCGCCGAATTCGCGCTCTCGCCCTATATCCTCGCGTTGCAGATCGCGCCGAAGATCGCTTTCGCGCCGCTGTTCATCCTGTGGATGGGCTTTACCATCTATCCGAAAATCCTGGTCGCGATCCTGATCGTGTTCTTCCCGGTTATGGTCAACGTCCTGACCGCGGTGCGCAATGTCGATCCCGACCTGATCAACCTCGCCCGCTCGTTCAAGGCGACGCGCTCGCAGATTTTCTGGAAGATCGAGTTTCCGGCCTCGCTGCCGCCGCTGTTTGCGGGCCTGCGCATCGGCTCGACGCTCGCCGTCATCGGCGTGGTGGTCGGCGAACTGGTCGGCGGCAATTCGGGCCTCGGCTATCTCCTCTCCTTCGGCGAGGGCCAGGGCAATACCGCGATGGTGTTCGTCACCATCATCATGCTGACCATTGTCGGCGGCGTCGCCTATCTGCTCGTGATCCTCCTGGAGATGCGGGTGCTGCATTACATGCCGCGCCGCGCGGCCGGCGGGATTTGACGCATCGTCCCCGCGAAAGCGGAACCCATAACCATCGGTCTGGAATGGGCCCGCCCTTCGCGGGGACGACAATGGCGCCTTACCCCATCACATGCCGTAACGCAGCATCGATGCGGGCATCGACCTCGCGCGCGGACGGTCCCTTGTCGATGCCGAGCAGCATCTTCAGATGCGAATAGCCGCGCAGCAATTCCAGAAATTCCTCCGCGGTGCGGCGCGGCTCGCCGATCTTGAGCGCCGGATCGTTGCGATGCTTGACGAAATAGCCCTCCAGCGAATCGATACAGGCCTGCGGGCCGGTGGTGTAGAACAGCCGGCCGAGCTTCGGAAAGCGCCGTGCCTCGGCGATCACGATGCGATGCAGTTCCGCGGTATCGCGCGCGAAAAAAATCTCGGTCATCTTGCGCGCGAAATTCCGCAGGGCTTTGTGCGGCGGCAGCGCAAAGATTTCCTCGATCTCCTCGGTGAAGAGCTGCTGGCAGGATTCGGTGACGACGCCGGCAAACAATTCCTCCTTGCTGCCGAAATGCCGGTAGACCGTCATTTTCGACACGCCCGCGGCCGCCGCAACCTCGTCCATGCTCGCATCGCCGAAGCCGTGCTTCAGGAACACGGCCCGCGCGCCCTTCAGGATCGCCTCGCGCTTCCTGTCGGAGAGCCCGTTGCGGCCCGGCGCCGCAGCCTTTTCAAAAGCCAGCGTCACGATGCGTCTTCCTGCTTGCCGTAAACGATACTCCGCAGTATCGTTTGGTTCAATTCCAATTCGAAATGCGTCCGGAGGATCAGGCATGCAGACCCCGAACGACCTCGCCTCAGCCGTACAGCCTGCGCGGGTTCACCGCAAACTCTACACCGATCCGGAGATTTTCGAACTGGAGATGCAGCGCATCTTCGGCAAGGCATGGCTCTATGTCGGCCATGAGAGCCAGGTGCGCAATCCGGGCGACTATTTTCTGACGCAGGTCGGCCGCCGCGCCATGGTGGTCACGCGCGACGAAAGCGGCACGCTGCGGGTTCTGCACAATCAATGTGCCCATCGCGGCGCAATGGTCGTGGCGTCGGATTGCGGGCACGCCAAGGAATTCCAGTGCGTCTATCACGGCTGGACCTATCACCTCGACGGGCGGCTGAAGGCGGTGCCGCTCAATCACGGCTATCCCCAGGATTTCGACACCAAGAATCCGCGCACCGCGATGACGCAAGTGCCGCGCGTCGAAAGCTATCGCGGCTTCATCTTCATCAGCCAGTCTCCCGAGGGCAAAAGCCTTAAAGAGCATCTCGGCCACATGGCGACCTCGATCGACGACATGGTCGACCGCGCTCCGGACGGCGAGATCGAGGTCGCGGGCGGCGTGTTCCGCCACGTCTATAACGGCAACTGGAAACTTTATCTGGAAAACCTCTGCGACGCTGCGCATCCCTGGTTCACGCATCGCTCCTCGATCGACGCCGCCCAGCAGCAGAGCGATGAGGTCTATTCCGACGGCACCGGCGAGATCGCGATCCGCCAGATGCGCCAGAACGGGGCGCCCTATTCGTTCTGGGAAAACCAGGTCGGCATCTGGACCTATCCGAACGGGCATTCCTATCTCGGCGATTATCACGACGACAAGAAGCTGATTGCGTCGATGGAAGACCCGCTATTCCGCGAATATATTGCGATCCTCGAAGCCAAGAAGGGCAAGGACGAGGTCAAGCGCATCCTCGAAGTGCGGCGCTGGAATTCCAACATCTACCCGAACCTGTCTTTCATGAGCTCGTTCCAGCAGCTGCGGGTCATCCACCCGCTGGCGGTCAACCGCACGCTGGTCTGCACCTATAATTTCAGGCTGAAAGGCGCGCCGGAGCAGATGTTCCGCAACACCATCGCGTTCGCCAATATCGTCAACGGCACCGGCTCGCTGGTGCTGACCGACGATCTGGAAATCTACAACCGTGTCGGCATTGGGCTTGCGAGCGAAGGCGCCGAATGGATCGAGATCGGCCGCGGCTATACGAGCGACGCGCGCGACGAATATGGCGGGCTCAAGGGTAAGAACTCGACCAGCGAAGTGTATATCCGCAACATGTTCGACGCCTGGCGCGGCTATATGCTGGGCGAAACCGCGTCGCAAAACGAGATGAAGGCCAGCGCATGACCGCCACCGCACGCAAGGCCGCCGGTGCCCTCGCCCGCGGCGACGCCGAGGATTTCCTGATCCACGAGGCACGCCTCCTCGACGACGCCCGCTTCGACGAATGGCTGGCGCTGTTTACGCCGGAAGCGCACTACTGGGTGCCGAGCGAGCCCAATCAGAAAAGCGCGCTCGACACCGTTTCTCTGATGTATGACGACCGCCGGCTTCTGGAGACGCGGGTGCGCCGCCTCGCCTCCCCGCGCATCTATTCGCAGGAGCCGCGCTCACGCACCAGCCGCATCGTCACCAATGTCACCATCGAGGGTGGCGCAGGCAGCACCACCCAGGGCTCTACCGAAGTCCGCTCCAAATTCATGATCGTCGAATACCGCCGCGAGGAGCAGCGCATCTTCGCCGGCACCTACCGGCATACGCTGGTGTCAACCGGCGGCGACATCCGGATCGCCTTCAAGCGCGTCGATCTCGTCAATTGCGACGCACCGCTGGACGGGCTGGTCGTGCCGTTTTGACCGCTTGTGATTCCGGGGCGCGGCCGAACGCCGCGAACCCGGAATTCAGTTGCGTTCGCAGACTTGAGTGAATTCCGGCGCTTCGCACCGGTCCGGAATGACCGGTAATCCTACGCCGGCACCAGCGCCAGCACGCGCAACGGGCTGCCCGAGCCCTTCTCGATCTTGAGCGGCGGCGTGATCAGGATCGCGCCGGTCGGCGGGAGCTGATCGAGATTGGTGAGGCTCGCCAGCCCGAACTTGTTCGCGCCATGCATCAGGTGATGCGCCGGGAACGCCGGCTCAAATGCGAAGGCCTGACCGGCATCGGTGCCGACCGCCTCCACGCCCCAGCCATTGACATTGCGCTGCTGCACCAGGAATCGCACCGCGGCGGCCGAGGGTCCAGGCACATGCGGGCCGTCTTCCTTCATGTTGAGGAAGCGCGCCGGATCGTCGCGCTTCGACCAGTCGGTTCGCATCAGCACCCAGGCGCCGTCCGGAATGCGGCCGTGCTTGGCTTCCCAGGCTTCGATATGGGCGGGTTCCAGCAGGAATTTCTCGTCGGCCGCGGCCTCCTTGCTGCAATCGATAACAACCGCCGGCGCGACGAAGCGCTGCACCGATACCGTGTCGGTATAACCGTCGGCATAATGCTGGCCGGTCACCCAATGCGCCGGCGCATCGAAATGCGTGCCGGTATGCTCGCCGCAGGCGATGTTGTTCCAGTACCAGGCCGGGCCGCGCTCATCGTAGCGCGAGATTTCCGAAATGCGGAACGGATCGGACGGCGCGAAAGGCGGCGGCAGCTGGATCACCGGCGTCGACGGCTTCAATGTCTGGGTCAGATCGACCACCTTGATGCGGCCATCGGCGATGAAGGAAGCGAATTTCGTGAGAAGCTCCGACACGTCGTCATCCTCTTCGTCGTTGGCAAGCTGATCTTGTACAAGCGGATCTTTGGAAAGCGGATCGTGCGCAAAATACCCGACCGGAGCGGTCGACGCCGTGGCCTGATCCTTGCCAGGATCGGCCTTTCCTGTGAACAGCTTCATCGCCCGGCCGAAGCCGCTTGCGACAATATCGATGTCGTTGGCCACCACGACGATCGGGTAGCCGTCTTTGCGTCTCGCCAGTGCCGCGTCTACATTGAGCGTGAAAATTCCGCATGCCGTTCCGGCCGCCTTGCAGGCCTGCAGGACCGCCGCGCAGGCTTCGCCGTGCCGCTGATCGACATGGGGAAAGCCGCCGAGCGAGATCGCAAGATCGCCTGTGCCGATCAGGACAAAATCGACGCCGGGCGTATTGGCGATCGCTGCGGCATTGCGCACGCCGCGCACGGTCTCGATCATAACGCCGACCACGGTCCGGCGCATCGCGTCGAGATAATATTGCCCGAAGTCGCGCGACAGCGGACGCACACCGCCGCCGGACCGCGTGCCCTCCGGCGGGAAGCGCGCCGCAGCCACGGCAGCGGCGGCTTCCTCGTCGGTCTCGACCAGCGGCACGATAACGCCCTCGGCGCCCGCATCCAGCGCCTGGCCGACCGCGAGCGGCGAATTCTCCGAAACCCGCACCAGCACCGGCGCGGATTTCATGACCACACCGACGGATTCTTCGAGCGAAACGCGGTCCCACAAGCCGTGCTGCGCGTCGATCACCACCGCATCGGGCCTGGCCTGCGCCGCAAGTTCCAGCACCGTGGAGGAACCCAGCGTCATCCAGAACAGGCCGATCGGCTCACTCTGCCCGATCCGGTGACGCAAAGGACTGGAAGACATCGTTCAACTCCAACGCAGGTCGCGGCGCTGGCGACGCGACCTTATCCACTCTGTTTGACGCCGGTGTTTTGTTTGATCTCAGTCTAGCCATTTGCGCGGACAGATGTTCATTTTGTCTTGCCGTACGTATCGCCACAAAGCCTTAAGGTTAATCGCGCGTGCGACCGGCTTCGCCGCGCACCGTGACGGTGCGGAACGGATAATGCGTCGCGGCGCCTTCGAATGCGGGAAATTTGTGAAAGTCCTTGCGCAAGGCCGCGCGCACCGGACTCGCCATTGCCGCATTCATCGCATCGGCATGATCCCACACCGTCTTGTTGCGCTGCATGGAACGGCGCACCGCAAAGGGCAGCGCCGAGATCGCCACCGCAGGCGTGTAGATCTCGATCTTGCGGATGCCGGGAAACTTCGCGAGCAGCGGCGGATGCCCGGTGACATAGAACAGATGCCAGGCGTTCTCGTCTTTCGCCGGGCCTTCATATTCCACCATGTAGCTCAAAAGTCCGTTGGCGCTGTCCGGCGCGGGCTCCGCCACCGGATAGCGGCGCGTCAGCATGGTCTGATGACTCGGGATGGTGGCGGCAAGGCTCGGCAGCATGTCGGCATGCGCCAGCATTTGCAGATAGCCGTGGGGCTTGAGCGCGTGTTCGAGATCGGCGATCTGCGCGAATTCGAGTTGCAACATCAGCGCCGGCGAGGTGTGCAGTTCGGCGGCGTAATGCGGATCGTGCGCCGTCATTGGCGTCATCACATGGCCTTCGACAAGGCGCGGGCAGCCGCGGACGAATGCGACCAGCCCCTGATGGTCATGCGCGTCAAGGACGGCATCCGTGCCGTCTTTTACGTCCCACTGACAGAACCACGATATGGCCATGATTTTTACCGGTCATGCGCGGGCTTGATCCGCGCATCCATCGAGAAAAAAGAAATATTGTCCGGAGTGATGGATTGCCGGGTCAAGCCCGGCAATGACGGCGGAGAGCTTTGCGACATGAACCACATCATCGCTTCAGCTTGATCCCCGCCGCCTCGCGGTCCCAGGTCGCGGCGGACCGGCCCTGCTCGCGCAGCTTGAATTTCTGCACCTTGCCGCTTTCGGTGCGCGGCAATTCGCTGACGAAATCGACAAAGCGCGGGATCGCGAAATACGACAAGCGGCCCTCGCAAAAGCGGATCAGCTCCGCGCCATCGAGCGCAGCGCCCTCCTTCACCACCACCGTCGCCATCACCTCGTCCTCGGCGAGATCGGACGGCACCGGAAACACCGCCGCCACCTCCACCGCAGGATGCGACATGATCACCTTTTCCACCTCGAAGGAGGAAATATTCTCGCCGCGCCGCCGGATCGAATCCTTCATGCGGTCGATGAATTTGTAATAGCCGTCCGCGTCGCGCACCACGCGGTCGCCGGTATGCAGCCACAGATTGCGCCAGGCTTCCACCGTCTTGTCCGGCATGCCGATATAGCCGGTCGCCATTGCGAACGGCTCGTCGGCGCGCAACAGGAGTTCGCCCGGCGTGCCATCCGGCACTTCGTTGTCGTCCTCGTCGGCGACGCGGGCCTGGAAGCCGTCGAACAGCTTGCCCATCCAGCCCGGCCGCCGCGTCTCGATCGTGGTGCCGATCGTCGCATTGCTCTCGGTCGCGCCATAGGCATCGAGCAGATAAATGCCGGTGCGTTCGGTGAATAGTTCGTGCAGATGCGCCGGCACGCCCGGCGCCAGCGCCACGCGCACCTTGTGTTGCCTTTCTTCCGGACAGGGCGGCCGCGACAGCAGCATCGGCACCATGGCGCCGAGCACATAGGTCACGGTCGCCCCGGAGGCCACCAGCGCCGGCCAGAAATTCGACGCCGAGAACCGCTTCTCAACGACCTGCGTGCAGCCGTTCAGGAGCGCCTGAAAGAACGTCGCCATCGCATTGACGTGAAACAGCGGCAGCGTGGTGTGCAGGATGTCGCCGTCGTGCAGCGCAAGCTGACGCAGCACGAAAAATCCCCACCAGAAGAATTGCGCATGCGGACAACACACGCCCTTCGAGGGCCCCGTGGTGCCCGACGTGAACAGGATGGTGAGCAGATCGTGCGGCTTGAGGTCGGCCGCCGGCACGGACTCGGCAAGCGCGGGCAGTCCGGCGATCGGGACATTCTGATGCCGGTCCCGCGTGTCGCCGTCCGGATCGATCACCCAGATCGCTTCGACGTTCAGCGTGACGAAATCGACGAATTCCAGCGCCGGCAGCCACGCGCGTTCCAGCACAAGAAGCCGCGCGCCCGACGTCTTCAGCATGTGTTCGAGCTGCGGGCCGCGCGCCGCGACATTGAGCGGTACCGAGACCGCGCCGATCCAGCCAAGCCCGAGGAACAGGTCGAGAAATTCCGGCCGGTTGCCGCACAGGATCGCAACCCGGTCGCCCTTTCCAATGCCGGCCGCGGCGAAACGTCCGCCGCTCCGCGCTGCGATGTCGGCCGTTTGCGCGTAGCTCCAGCGCGCGCCGTCGCAGACAAATAGCGCACGGTCACCATAGCGCGCAGCCTGCCGCTGCAGCATCACGGGCAGCGTGCGTGCGGACGGTTCAAACGATGCGCGCGGATCGGCGGGACTCATGTCAACGCAGTCATCCGCGCAACCCCGCCTCTTTCAGAAGCGGCACCACGCTCTCGCAGAAATACGGCAATTCGTTCCTGTAATTGACGAAGGACAACGCCGCGCCATTGAAGCCAGCGCCCGCAAACTTCGCAAGCTCGGATGCGACATGCTGCGGCGTGCCGACCAGCGGATAGCTGCCGGTTCCTGCCGAGAAGCGCTGCTTGTATTGCCTGAACGCCTCGTCCTCGTGGCTGTGGCTGAAATTCTTCTTCTGCCGCATGTGATAATCGACGGCTTCCTCGTCGATATGCTGGCGCGAGTAATAATCGTAATAATCCTCGGCCTCTCCTTGCGTTGAGCGGCATACCACATGGCCGATGGTGAAGACGCCGATGTCACGGTTGAACTTGGCGGCGCGCCCCTTGATGTCGGCAATATGGCCCCGGCCGACGTCGAGATCGGTGAAGCTCGTGAACAGGTGGTCGCAATTCTGCGCCGCAAAATCGCGGCCGGGCGGGCCGAAAGCCGCATTCATGGTCACCGGCCGCGGCTTCTGGATCGATGCCGGGCGGCTCACCGCACCCTTCAGATGATAATATTTGCCCTCGAAGTCGATCGGCGTGTCGCTGTTATAGGTCTGCACGATGACGTCAAGCCATTCCTTGGCCTGGACATAGGCGTCCGGCACGAGCGACACGCCGAACATATCGAACTCGTCCGGATTCCAGCCGCAGACGATGTTAAGCCCGGCGCGGCCATGGCTAATGTGGTCGACCGTCGCCAGCGCCTTCGCCGCATAGAGCGGATGCAACAGCGGCACATGCACGGTCATGAACAACGCAATGCGCTCGGTGATCGCGGCCAAGCCCGCGGCCCAAGTGAACGTTTCGAACGACCATTCCCGCACCTTGGTCGAGCCGCCATAGCCGCGCCAGCGCGCGATCGGCAGGAAAAAGTCGATCCCGCCGCGGTCGGCGATGCGGCATGCATCGGCGATATCGTCCCATTCCGCCTTCCAGGCCTCCGGCACGGTTGAAAAGGTCAGGCCGCGATCGGCGTTGGCCGAGAACACGCCGAGCCGGAAATGCGGGCCTGCCTTCTCCGACATCGGATTGGCGACCTGTCTCGGATCGATGGCCAGCATGTCAGGCTCCGCAGCTTAAACAGTATACTGTATCCAGACTACAGCCGCGACCTGCTCTGTCAAGGATGGCTCCGGCGCAGCATCCTGGCTCTCAGCGCATGTCTTTCGAATAGGTCTGATCTTTCGAATAGGTCCGATACGCCAGCACCGCGGCATCGACATGGTCCCGGAACAAAGCCGCGACACGGCTCGCATCGCCGGCGCGAAACGCATCGTGGATTTCATGCAGGCGACCCAGCACGTCATCGCGCACCGGGCGTTGCGACAGCGTCACCAGGCGGATGATCTGCACATGATCGAAATAGCGCGCCAGCGCCGCGACCAGTTGCTTATTCGGTACCTGCGCCATCCAGGCTTCGCGGAACGCCGCATTCGCGACGACAAAGGCCGTGAAATCGTTGGCTTCGCTGGCGGCGATGCCGGCCTGAATGGCGGCCTCCATGATCTGAAGCGCGGATTCGGTCATCTTGCCGGCCGCGATCTCGGCCGCCGCCGGCTCCAGCAGGCGCCGGATTTCGAAAATGTCCGCAATCTCCTGATCGCTGTAGCGCCGCAGCATGAAGCCGCGGGTCGTGCTTTCGATCGCCCCGTCATGCACGAGCTGCATCAGCGCCTCGCGCACCGGCATGCGCGACACCCCGAATTCGTTGGCGATGTCCACATCCACCAGCCGGTCGTCAAAGGTGAGCTGGCCGGTGCGGATGCGTTCGCGCAGATGGTCATAAATCTGCTCGCGCAGGCTCACCGTCTTGAGCACCTTCAGGCGCGCCTTGTCGCTCGGCTTCTGACTGATTGATCGATCGCTCATCGCGGCACACTCATCGTGGGATCGGTGGCAGGAACCGGCGGCCAGACCCGGTCGGCATCGTCGGGCGGGACCGCCTCGAGCAGAGCCTTGGTATAGGGATGTTGCGGATTTGCGAATACGGCTTCCGTCGCACCCTCCTCGACGATCTCGCCGGCATGCATCATCAGGATGCGTGAGCACAGATAGCGTACCACGGCAAGATCGTGGCTGATGAACACGATGGTGAGCCCGTGTTTGCGGTTCAGGTCCAGCAGGCAGTTCAATACATGCGCCTGCACCGAGACGTCGAGACCGGAGACGATCTCGTCGGCCACGATCAGCCGTGGTTTCGCGCCGAGCGCGCGGCCGATATTCACGCGCTGGCGCTGCCCGCCCGACAACTGCGAAGGGAACCGCTCGAGGCAGTCCGGCGGCAGCCCGGTATCGCGCAACAGCGCCTGCGCGGCGCCGCGCCGTTGCGCTTCTGGCGCGAAATTCTCGCCGACTTCCAGCGCCTGCGTCAGAAGCCGCAAGACGCTGCGCCGCGGATTGAGCGCCGATTGCGGGTCCTGGAAAATCAGCTGCGTATCGCGGCTGGTCAGCAGCGCGGCGCCGCCCGCAATGCGGGGCTTGCCGTCGATCAGGATGGTTCCGGCACTCGGCTTCTCAAGACCGACAATCAGGCGGCCGACCGAGGTCTTGCCGCTGCCGCTCTCGCCGACAATGCCGAGAATTTCCCCCTGCCGGACCGAAAAACTCGCATTCTTCACCGCATCGAAGCGGGAGCGCCGCAGCCCGAGAAAGCCGCGCGATGCGTGATAGCTGAGCCGCACATTCTCGAATGAAACCGCGGCCGGCGCCTCGGCGGCGACGCTGTCAAACCCAATCGCTTCGCCCACGCCCTCGGCTCCGGCGCGCGCACAGGCCGCGGCGCAGCGGACCCAGTGCCCCGGCCCGACCGAGCGCGACGGCAGTCGCGTCCCCGCGCAGGCCGGATCCTTCACTGCACAGCGCGGGGCGAAACGGCAGCCGGCAAGGCCGGCGAAGCCCGCCAGCCCCGGCATGTGATCCGACAGGGCCGGCAGCTTGCGGCGTTCGCCGGTCAGTTCCGGAATCGCGGCCAGAAGGCTTCGCGTATAGGGATGCGACGGCGCCTTCAGCACCGCCGTGGCCGGGCCGAATTCCACCATGTCGCCGGCATACATGACGCCGACATTGTCGCAGACATGGCCGGCGAGCCGCAGGTCGTGGGTGATGAACAGAAGCGCCGTGCCATGCAGCTTCTGTTGCTCGGCGATCAGCCGCACGATATGCGCCTGCGTCATCACGTCGAGCGCGGTCGTCGGCTCGTCGGCAACCACCAAGGCGGGCTCTCCCGCAAACGCCATCGCGATCAGCACGCGCTGGCATTGGCCGCCGGACAATTCATGCGGATAGCGGACGAGCGCTTCCTCGGCGTTGCGCAACTGCACCTGCGTGAGCCGCTCGATCATCAGCGCGCGATGGCGGCTGCGTTCGATCCCGATATGGCGCAAATGCTCGGAAAACTGCGCGCCGATGCTGCGCACCGGGTTGAGCGCGCTCAGCGGCTCCTGCGGGATGAAGGCGATGCGGCGGCCGAGCAATGCGCGGCGCTGCGCTTTCGGCAGCGCAATGAGGTCGATGCCGTCGAACGTCACCTCGCCCGCCGAGACCGAAAATGTATCCGGCAGGAGCCCCGAAATCACCCGGCCGATCATGCTTTTGCCTGCGCCGGATTCGCCGACCAGCCCGGCAATTCCGCCCGCGTCGAGATCGAACGAAATCTCGCGCAGCACGTCGATGCTGCGCCCGCCCATCCGCGCGCTGACCGTCACCTTGTCGAAGGACAGGACCGGCATGGCTACAGGCTCCGCCGCCGCAGCCTGGGATCGAGGGTCACACGCAACCCCTCGCCCAGCAGGTTGAAGCCGAGCACGCTGACGAACATGGCGAGGATCGGCAGCACGATGGCCCACGGCGCCTGGTACATATAGTTGCGCGCCTGCGCGATCATCTGGCCCCAGGCCGGAACGTCGGCGGGTACACTAAGGCCCACGAAGCTCAGGATTGCCTCGACGATGATGCCGATGCCGACCTGCAGCGTGAACAGCGTGATGATCAGCGGCGCGACACTCGGCAGAATCTCGCGCAAAATGATGCGCGCATGTCCGAAACCGAGCAGCCTTGCGGCCGAGACGAAATCCTTGCGCGCCACCACCATCACTTCGGAGCGCACCACGCGGCAGAACCGCGTCCAGTCCACAAGCACGATGGCAAGGATCACATTGCCGACGCCGGTGCCGAAGCCGACCATCAGCGTCACCGACAAAACCACCGGCGGCAGCGACATCCACAGATCCACCAGATGGCTGATGCCGCGGTCGATCCAGCCGCCGAAATAGCCGGCAAGCAGCGCCAGCGTGGTGCCGAGCAGCATTGCCCCGACCGCGGCGACAAAGCCGACGAACAGGGCGACCCGCGCGCCATAGATCATCTGCGACAGAATGCAGCGGCCGAGACTGTCGGTGCCGAACGGATATTCGGAGGTGCCGCTCTCCGCCCACATCGGCGGCAGCAGCATGTTGATGAGATCCTGGTTTGCCGGATCGTTCGGCGCGATCGCGGGCGCAAATACCGCGCAGATCACCATCGCCAGAACGATCGCGCCCCCCACCACGACCCGCGGCGAGCGGGCCGATTGCCGCAGCGCTTCGGCAAAAGCCGAAGGCGGGCGGGCGGCGTCAAGCGCGCCGGAGCTTGGGATTGAGGACGACATAAAGGATGTCCACGACCGTGTTGATCGCGAGCGTTGTGATGCAGAAGACGAGCGCAATGCCCTGGATAAGCGGCAGGTCGTGGTTGCGCACCGCCTGCACCATCAGATTGCCGATGCCCGGATAGGAGAAGATGGTCTCGACCAGAAGCGTGCCGCCGAACAGAAAGCCGAATTGCGCGCCGATCAGAGTGATGGTCGGCAGCGCCGAATTGCGCAGCATGTGCGAGAGGATGATCTGGCGCTCGGAAAGCCCGCGCTGGCGCGCCACGGTGACGTAATGATCCTCCGAGGCTTCCAGCAGCGAGGAGCGCAAGACCCGGATCACCAGCGGCGAAAAGCCCAGCGCCAGCGCCAAGGCCGGCAGGATCAGATGCGACAGCGCATTCTGCCAATAGCCGAGCTGGAACGTCACGAGATAGTCGATCAGGAGAAAGCCAGTGCCGTCCGGCATCACAACGCCCGGATCGACGCGGCCCGAAAACGGCAGCCAGCCAAGCGCCACGCCAAAGCCGAGCAGGAGAAAGATCGCCCACAGGAAGGACGGGATCGACAGCATGCAGACAACGATCACATCGAGAATATTTTCCAGCAGCGTGCCGCGTGCGCCGTACAGCAGGAGCCCGCCCGGAATGCTGATGACAAGTGCGAAGGCAAGGCCGATGAAGGAGAGTTCGAGCGTTGCGGGCAATGCGTTGGCGAGGAGCCGAGTCACCGGCTCGCGATAGGCAATGGAATTGCCGAGATCGCCGGACAACGCATCGCGCAGCCAGATCAGGTATTGCACCACGATGGAGCGGTCGAGGCCGAGCGCCTTGCGCACGATCTCGGCGTCGGCCTGGGTGGCGTTCGGCGGCAGCAGCAGTGCCAGCGGATCGGCCGGCAACGCCCGCAGCACGAAGAACACCACCATCGACAAGAGCAGGACCGTCGGGATCGCTCCGGCAAGACGCCGCGCCGCGACGTTGATCAGGGATTGGAACATGTCGGCCGCTCACTGGCGAGCGGAGCCGAAAGGCTCCGCTCATTCCCGCGAAGGCGGGAATCCAGAATACTCCACCCTGGGTCCCCGCCTTCGCGGGGACGAGCGGGTTGCAGGCATTGCGCCCCCGGTTGACTCACGCCGTCCGCTTTGCTTCGGCCGGCAGCACATAGAGCTGTGAATAGGTCGGGATCGAAACATTCTTTTTGGTGACCATGTTGGCCACGGGCTGCAGCAGCGGAATGCTCCAGGAATTTTCAGACGCTTCCTTGTTGATGGCGCGATATTCCGCAAGCCGCGCCTCGCCGAGCTTGGTGGCAAACAGCTTCGGGATACGCTCCTTCAGCGATTCCTCTTTCCAGGCAGAGAAGCGCAAAAGCGGATTCAGGATGCGGCCCGTATAGTTTTCCGGATCGCCGGTCGCATTCGCCCAGCTATAGAGCATGATACCGGGGAGCTTTGCGGCGTGGTTCAGTTCCAGATACTTGGCGACGGTGATCTCCTCGATCTTCACATCGACGCCAATCTGCCGCCACATCGCTGCGATCGCCTGCGCGATCTCGTAATCGTTCGGGAAGGTGCCGTTCGTGGTGCAGAACGTGATCTGCAGCGGCTTGGCCTTGCTGAAACCGGCCTTTTCCATGGTCTCGGCCGCCTTCTTGCGGTCGAACGGGAAGGTATAGCCAGGCACGTCGCCCGACGATCCCGGTGTCGCCAGCACATGCAACGGTTTTGCCAGATTGTTGAAGAAGGCCTTGGCAAGCGCCGCCTTGTCGATCGCCATATGCAGAGCGGTGCGCACATCCTTGTTCTGGTAGGTGTCCACATAGCTCGGGATCTGCATCATGTAGATCTCGGCCTGCGGGAAGATATTGACGTTCAGCTGCGGATTCTTTTCCAGCCGCACCGCCTCGCGGAACGGCAATTGTACGGCGATATCGACGCGGCCGGCCTCGACGGCTGCGACGCGGGTCGCGGCTTCCGGCAGCACCTGGAAGGTCACGCTCTTGATCGCCGGAACGCCGCCCCAATACTTGTCGAAAGCTTCGAGCACGATGCGCGAACCGCGCTGGTAGTCAACCAGTTTGTAGGGTCCGGCGCCGATCGGCTTGGCGAGGAATCCCTCGTCACCGACCTTCTCGTGATAGGCCTTGGGCAGAATGTAGACGGTGAGGAAGCCGAGATAGAATTCCGCAGACGGCGACGGCTTGGAATAGACCAGCACGGCTTGCGTCGGCGAGATGATCTCGACGTCCTTGAGGTCCTGCAACAGGCCGGCAACCGCGAGCCGCTTGTCCTTGTGCGGCCGCGTGACCCAGCTGTATTTGACGTCTTCGGTGGTGAGCTTCGATCCGTCATGGAAGGATATGTCGTCGCGCAGGGTGATTTCCAGCCGGGTCGAATTGTCGTCCAGCCATTTGCGCGAGACGATCTGGCGCGGTTGCAGCTTTTCGTCGGACGACCAATGCAGCGGCGAATCGTAGACGCATTTGAAGATCGATTGCCCGACCGGAAAGGTGACGGCCGTCGGATCCCAGCTCTGCACGTCCGCCATGAAAGCAATATTGAGCGGCGCATCGGACGATTGCGCATTGGCCAGATGCGGGAGGAATGTCGTGGCAGGAAGTCCGAGCATCAGCGAGACGAATTCGCGTTTGTTGAGTTCGAATTTCGCGCTCATCGTGGTTCCCCTGTTATCGAGTGTGTCGTCACGTGCCGGCCCGGCCGCGGGCCAATCCGGTCTGCAGCTTGATCTTCCGGTTTCGGGTTGGGCAAGTTACCGCTTGGCAATCCGGCGGCATCGCTCGCCTGTTACGCTTGGTTTGCTCTGCACGGGGACGGCGATGACGGGACGTTGCGCACACGTCACTCCTTCCCTGCATCGAAATACTCCGCCGGTTTACCGCAAGCGGAAGATCCGGCGATCCGCGCTTGCCTGAATTAGTATACTGTATGTTATTGTTGACCCGTCAAGCATCGTCTCTGGGCAGACAAACCCCGAAAGCTCACATTAAGTAGGCAACATGCGCGCAATCCAATTCGAGCAATATGGCGGACCCGATGTGCTGCAACTGCGAGAGGCGGCTCCGCCGGCGGCAGGAGACGGCGCAGTTGCGATCGACGTCCATGCCGTGAGCGTCAATCCGATCGACTGGAAGATCCGCTCCGGCCGCATGGCCGGAGGCGCTCCGCTGGCATCCGCCATGATCACCGGCCGCGACGGCTCAGGAATCGTGGCCGCCACCGGCCCCGGCGCCGATCCTTCGCTCGCCGGCAAGCGCGTCGCATTCCTCGCCCCGCGCGGCGTCGGCACCTGGGCCGACCGGATCGTCATGCCGCAGGACAATGTCGCGATCGTTCCGGACGGCGTGTCGTTCACGGATGCGGCCGCCATGCCGCTTGCCGGAACCAGTGCATGGATTCCGCTGGTCGATGACGCCAAGGTCGGACCCGGCATGCGCGTCCTGATCCATGCCGGCGCGGGCGGCGTCGGCTCGCTCGGCATTCAGATCGCGCGGGCGCGCGGCGCGCATGTGATCGCGACCTGCTCGGCGCGCAATGCCGATTTCGTCACGTCGCTCGGCGCCAACGAGGTCATCGCCTATGACCGGACGCCGTTCGAAAGCGCCGTCAGCGGCCTGGATGTGGTGTTCGACACCATGGGCGGCGCAGTGCACGACAAATCGTATAAGGTGCTCAAGCGCGGCGGCCAGATGGTGTGTCTCATGGCCGAACCGTTCAAGGATCGCGCCGCCGAGTTCGGCGTCACCGTCACACAAGCGCAGGTGCTGCCGCGTCGCGACATTCTCGAGGCGCTGCTGAAGATGATGGCGGACGGTGCGCTGCGCGTTCCGGTCGAGGCGACGCTGCCGCTCTCGGAATACCGCAGCGCCCATGAGCGCTCGCAGAGCGGACGCACCCGCGGCAAGATCGTGCTGATGCTGCGCAACGACAACGGCTCGCTGGCCGGATGACTGCTGCGGCCTATCAGGGCGTCGTCATTACCGCTCCGGTCAGCATTCCTTATGTGCGCTACTCCGCGAAAGAGGCGCATTGGTTTCTGGCGCGGGCCTTGGCGGCGCTGCTGAAGGCCTCCGGTCTTGCAAAGGACGATCTCGACGGCCTTGGCGTCTCGAGCTTCACCCTGTTTCCGGACACCGCGGTCGGCCTCACTCAGCACCTTGGCCTGTCGCCGCGCTGGCTCGATCACCTGCCCTTCGGCGGGGCGAGCGGAGTCATCGCGCTGCGCCGCGCGGCACGCGCGGTGCAATGCGGCGACGCCAATGTGGTCGCCTGCGTCGCCGGCGATACCAACCATGTCGATTCCTTCCGGCAGAATCTTGCGAATTTCTCCCGCTTTGCCCGCGACGCGGTCTATCCGTTCGGGTCCGGTGGACCGAATGCCAGTTTCGCGCTTCTGACCTCGCATTACATGCAGTCGACCGGCGCGCAGGCGGAGGATTTCGGCAAGCTCTGCGTGGCGCAACGCGCCAATGCCTTGGCCTTTCCGTCGGCGCTGTTCAAGAAGCCGCTGACGCTTGATGAGTATTTGAGCGCCCGGCCGATCGCCGATCCCTTGAAACTGTTCGATTGCGTGATGCCCTGCGCCGGCGCGGAAGGCTTTCTGGTGATGCGCGAGGATCACGCCAAGTCACTCGGCATCCCGTATGCGCGCATCCTCGGCACCATCGAGCGCCACAATGCGTTCCCGGACGACCCGATCCAGTTTCGCGGCGGCTGGGCCATGGACCAGGACCATCTCTATGCGCAGGCCGGCTTCGGCCCGCCGGATATCGACCTGTTCGAGGCCTATGACGACTATCCCGTCATCAACTGCCTGCAGCTTGAGGGACTCGGCTTCTGCCTTAACGGCGAGGCGCCGGCCTTCATCCGCAAGCACAGCTTCACGGTCGATGGCTCGCTGCCGTTCAACACATCCGGCGGCCAGCTTTCGCTCGGCCAGGCCGGCGCCGCCGGCGGCTTTCTCGGACTCGTTCAGGCGTTGCGCCAGGTCACCGGCCAGGCCAAGAAAACCCAGGTGGCACATGCGCGCCATGCGCTGGTCAGCGGTTTCGGCATGATCAATTACGACCGCGGCCTGTGCACGGGCGCGGCGATCCTCGGACGGGCGTAGCGCATGTCTTCATTGTTTGAAGCATCATCTTTCAACCGCTCGTCCCCGCGAAGGCGGGGACCCAGGAGTCACGAGCACAAGCCGCTCTGGGTTCCCGCTTTCGCGCGAACGAACGGAGAGAGTGTGCCGTCCAATTGGAAGCTGCGCTTGCCATGACCGACGCGCTCAAGCGCCCCGCCCCGCGCAATCCGGTCCTGCCGCTGCGGCTGCCGACGCTGCCACCCGCCGCGCGCAGCCGCGCGGCCCTGCGGATGGCGGCGGCCGCGGCCGAAGGCCGCTTCGAGTTGCAGCACTGCCACGATTGCGGCCAGGTGCAATATCCGCCGCGCGATGCCTGCGCAAAATGTCTCTCGGTGCGCCTTGAATGGAAGCCCGTCTCCGGCCGCGGGCGTCTGATCTCCGAGACGCTCTTGCATCACTCCAACGAACTCTATTACCGCGCGCGGGTGCCGCTGCGGCTCGGCCTTGTGCGGCTCGACGAAGGCGTCACCTTGCTCGCACATCTGCATGGCGATTGCCCGAAAGCCGACGCCACGCAGCCGCCCGCTGTGCGCGTGCGCGCGCAACTCGACCGCGCGGGCCTTGCCGCGCTGATCGCGCTTCCCGAAACCGACACGCCCCACATGGCCGACGACAGGATGCTGCGTGAGATGACCTCCGATCCGAAATTCAGGAAAGTCCTTGTTACCGACGCCAAGAGCGCGACCGGACAGGCGCTGGTGAAAGCCTTCGTCGAAGCCGGTGCCGATATCGTCTGGGCCGGCATCGCCGAGCCCTGGAAGCAGCCGCCCGGCTTTACGCAGATCGCGAACCTGCCCAATGTCACCGTGGTGCCGCTCGACCTCACCGACACCCGCTCGGTCGAAGACCTCGCGGGCTCCATCGGCGGCAAGGTGGATATTCTGCTCAGCAACGGCGAATTCCATCGCAGTCACGCGATTGCGGGACGTCGCGGCGTCGAGACCGCACGCGCGGAGATCGACGTGAATTATTTCGGCCTGCTGCGTCTTGCGCAAAGCTTCGGGCCTGCGCTGCGGGCGCGCGCTGCGGAAGGCAGCGTCCCCGCGACCGCCTGGGTCAACATTCTCTCGATCGATGCGCTTTCCGCTTTGCCGCGCCAGGGCACCTTCTCGGCGTCGAAAGCCGCGGCGTTTTCGCTCTCGCAGACCTTGCGCGCCGAGATGCGTGGAGCGGGCATTCGCGTGGTCAACGTCTTCCCGGGCCCGATCGACGATGAGTGGACGCAGCTTGTACCGCCGCCGAAACTCGCGCCGGGCGCGCTTGCGAAGGCGGTCGTAAATGCGTTGAGGGACGGCGTCGAGGACATCTATCCGGGCGATGTGGCGCAGGATCTGCTCGCCAAGTGGCAGGAAAGCGCCAAAACGCTGGAGCGCGAGCTGTGGGACCAATGATTCAACTTGCTCCGCTCGTCCCCGCGAAAGCGGGGGCCCAGCACGAAAAACTCTGGATGCCCGCCTTCGCGGGCATGAGCGGTGTTTGGGCCAGTATGCTCAGTTGGAGCGGACTCGTATGACCAAGTCCGACACGCCCGCACAGCTTCTATCCAACATGGTGGAAGCGCTCTCGGCGCAAAAGCTGCGCATCATTGACCTGTCGCAGACCCTGTCGCCCGGCTTTCCGCAGATCGTGCTGCCGCCGGAATTCGATCAATGCGCGCCGTTCCGGATGGAAGAGATTTCGCGGTACGACGAACGCGGGCCCGGCTGGTACTGGAACAACGTCTCGTTCGGCGAACATACCGGCACGCATTTCGACGCGCCCGTTCACTGGATCACCGGCCGCGATCTGCCCAATGCCGCAACCGACTCGCTGCCCGTCCGCTCCTTCATCGCACCGGCCTGCGTCGTCGATTGTTCGGCGCAGGCTGCGCAGAACCCGGATTTTCTGCTCACCGTCGACCGCCTGCGCGCATGGGAAGTGCATCACGGCCGCATACCGCAAGGCGCGTGGCTCTTGATGCGCACCGACTGGTCGAAGCGCAACGACCCCGTCGCCTATCAGAATTTCGATGCGGCCGGCCAGCACACGCCGGGCCCCGATGTCGCAGCGGTGGAATTTCTGGTGCATGAGCGCGGCGTCATTGGCTTCGGCTCGGAAACCATCGGCACCGATGCCGGACAGGCCGCGCATTTCCGCCCGCCCTATCCGTGCCACGCCATCATGCATGGCAACGGACGGCTCGGCCTGCAATGCCTCGCCAATCTCGATCTCTTGCCGCCGACAGGTGCGATTGTCATCGCCGCGCCGCTGAAAATCCTGCACGGCAGCGGCAGCCCGGTCCGGGCGCTGGCACTGGTCGGTGATTGAACGCAATTTTTTGTGCTCGTCGCCGCGCAAGGGCGGCGGCTTCGGGTGCGCCCGCGCCGTCACAACACAGGGCCGGCGGAGCTTTGGCCCGTCATTGCGAGGCGCCATCAGGATGACCTATGCTTCGCAGATTGAACGGGGAGCGCAGCTTTCGCGACAACGGGACATGACCGTCGCGACCGCGGCAAAATCATTGTTGCGCACGGCCATCGTTGCCGCCGCCGCACTCCAGCTCTGGTCTTTCTCCGAACTCTACCGGAACGCTTTCGTCGCATTCACCGGCGGCGAGGCGCAATGGCTGCTCGATGGATGGCAGGCGTTCGCGGCCGGTATCGCAGCGCCGACCTGCGCGCTCGCTGCGGCCGCCCTCGCCATCGCCGATCGAAAGCTCACGCCCGCCTGCCTCCTGGTGACTGCGGCGCTCGTGCTGCATGTGTCGTTCGTCTTCCCGTTCGTCCTCGCCGTCCTCATCCACGGGGCCTAGGCCGATGCGGGCCGCGACGCTAAAACAGCGGCTTCGGCTTTTCCGGCTTGCACTCGTCGGCAATCAGCCGAAGCGCCCGGCGGGTCTGCTCGATGTCGCCGGGCAGCGCAAAACGCGCGGTGCGGTGGCCATGCGCCACACTGCGGTCCGGGTTGAGAAACTCGACCACGTTGTCGTCGCCCTCGACATAGAGCCGGTAGGTCGGTGTCCTGCCGATATATTGCGTCTCGAAGCGGAAGCTGTCCGGCTTGAAGCGGCTGAGATAGTAGCGGGTCAGGCGATTGCGGTCGGGTTCCGAAACCACCACCATGCAGAGCTTGCGGTCGGCAATCTCGACATTTTCCTGCGGGTCGATGCTGCCGGTAAAGACATAAGTGATCGCCTGCTGAACCCGTTCGGATTCGGCTGCGGCAGGCATGTGCAGGGCAATCGAAACAGGCAACAGGATCGCGATGGCGAAGGCTCTCATTCTGATCGTATGTTTCGTCCACCGGTGAAGCGGACCGGCCCGGTGCGGCGTCCTGCCGCGCCGCCGGCCGTCCGGAATGGCGTCAACCGAAATCAACGTAGTGACGATCCGGCCCCCTGTCGAGACAGCGCCGATGCGCGCAGGTCACGGCGCAAGCCGCGAGAATCGTGAAATACCGCCGCCTTTCCGCGAGCCGCGAATCCCTTTCTTAAACGAATTTTTGGTAAATCCGCACATCGGCGCGGGATTGTGCTTTAGTGCAGGGGATCGATCGGCGCCGGCTGAAGCCGGTCTCGGCCCCGTCACCGATCGGCAAAGGAGGCGCACCACAAGGGTCTCGCGCCGTCGAAGGCGACTGCAAGCGGAGGGAGTGGTCCCATGCGCATGGTTGCTGGATGTTTCATCGCACTGCTCGCACTTGTCATGTATGACGACGCCATGCATGGCGGGCGCTACCGGACCGGCGTCAGTTCGATGGTCGGTCACATGATGCACGTGAGCTGGAATCGCTAGCTCCGCAGCCTGGCGGCGGCCAGCGCAGGCGCAGCGGCGGATGCGCCCGCGCGCCGGCCAAAATATTCGCAGGTGTGGCGCACAGAACCCGGCAGACCGGCTAAGATCGGCAAAAGTCCGAGCCGCCGCATGCAGTCGGTCCGCGTCTATTCCTGGTATGGCTCCCTGGGCGCGCCCTTTCCCCGCGGCGTCGGCTATTCGCGCGGCCTCGACAGACTGGGAGAAAGGCTGAGCGCCATGCCCGGCGTCTCGGTCGCACCGGCGCAGGCGAACTGGCTGTCGCAGAGCAAGGTCGCCGCCGATGCGCGCGCCTATCCGTCCGCGCGCAAGGTCTGCATCGGTCATTCGATGGGCGTTTTTGCGATCACCCGGATGGCGGCGCGCGCCCGCGACGTCGTCTGGGATCTGATGATCGCCTTCGAGCCGGCGCCGGGCTATTCGTCGCTCGGTGCGTTCACCTGCCCGCCGCTCGGCAGCAATGTGCGCAAGGCGATCTGCTTTCGCTCCACCAACTGGCTGAACCCGATCGGGCATGGCCGGCTTTATCCGGCGCCGGATTTTTGCGGCGAGATCGACACCATCGAAATGAATGTCCTGCATCACCGCATTGCCGCAGATCGGAGCGCCCACGACATTTGCGTCGCGTCGGTTCGTGCGCTCTCCAAGCTCCCAGGCTAGATTTTTTCGTCGAAAGGATTGGCCGCCATGAAGATCCTGCTCTGCCTTCCGGCACTTCTGTTTTTGGTCTCGATCGTCTCGGCTGCTCCTGCAAATCAGCAGCAGCGACTGCCCGCCAACCTTCCCGCGATCGTCCAGGAAGCCATCGACCGGAACAACAAGGATTGCGAGGCCGACGAAAAGCCGGTCTATCAGCGCGGTTTTCTGACCATCCGCGATATCAACGGCGACGGCAAGCCGGACTATATCCTCGACTACGACCATTTCCTGTGCGGCGAGCGTGGCGGTATGTTCTGCGGCACCGGCGGCTGCCAGACCGAGATTTTCGCCTCCGAAGAAGAGAAAGGCTATGTGCAGGTCTGGGACAAGCTTGCGCGCAAGGTCACGTTCCTGACGCTCAACAAGCGGCCCGCCATGCGCATCGACATTCACGGCACTCTGTGCGGGCGCAACGGCAGCGAGCGCTGCACCCTGACATTATACTGGAACGGCAGCACGTTTCATCCGGCAAACTAGCGGCGCTTCGCTAGCGGTGCATCCGCGTCTGTGCATGGATCGCCGCGATGGCGTCCGGCTTCACCCCGAACTCCCCTTTGAAGGGCGCGTCGAGCACCGCAATCATGTAGATCACCAGCGCAATGAACAT
>NZ_JBKBVB010000199.1:0-4297 GCF_046289595.1 Pseudorhodoplanes sp. | reverse complement strand
AGATCCTCCAGAAGAAGGATGGAGATCATGCGCTGCCCCTCGGGCGTGCCGGTGTCGCCGCGCTCGTTGAGCACCTGCGCCACCACGGCCGTCGATGTCAGGACGAATCCCATGGCGGCGAAGAACGCCATGATCGGCGCGAGCCCGAAAAACATCCCGACAAAGGTCAGCAAGAGCCCGCACAGCACGACCTGTGCGGCGCCAAGCCCGAAAATCTCGCGCCGCAGCCCCCACAGCCGCGACGGCTGCATTTCGAGACCGATCAAGAACAGAAACATCACGACGCCGAGTTCGGCGACATGCAGGATGGCTTGCGGATTGGTGAAGATCTTCAGCCCGAACGGGCCAATCAGCACGCCGGCCGCGAGATAGCCGAGCACCGATCCAAGTCCGAGCCGGATGAAGACCGGCGCCGCAACCACTCCGGCTCCGAGGAGCGCCACGACCTGAATCAATTCGCTGTTGGGTTCGGCCGCCGCCATGCCGTCAGACGCCTCGCACGATCCTCAGGCGAGGTGCCTGCAGCAGGCGTGCTTTGTCAATCGACGGCAATGTCAGGTGGGCTTTTGCGCCGTCCTCACCGGGTGCGGGTTGGCGCTGCGACGTCAATCGTCGCGATAAACCCGCTCGCGCCGCTCGTGACGTTCCTGCGCCTCGATCGACAGTGTCGCAATCGGACGCGCCTCCAGCCGGCGCAGCGAGATCGGTTCGCCGGTTTCCTCGCAATAGCCGTAGGTGCCGTCGTCGATGCGCGAGAGTGCGGCATCGATCTTGGCGATCAGCTTGCGCTGGCGATCGCGCGCGCGCAGCTCGATCGCACGGTCGGTTTCCGACGATGCACGGTCGGCAAGGTCCGGATGGTTCTGGTTCTCGTCCTGCAAATGCTGCAGGGTTTCCCGGGCCTCTTTAAGGATGTCTTCTTTCCAGGCGAGAAGCTTGGCGCGAAAATATTCGCGCTGCCTCTCGTTCATGAACGGCTCTTTTTCAGACGGCCGGTAGTCTTTCAGCTTGGCCGACATTCCTGATCACTCCCGCAAAGCGCGAGTCACCCCCTCGCGGCCGCGAGCTTATACCGGTCGGCCGATGTAGCGACAACAGCGAATTATTCCCGGACCTTTCCGGAATGTCATAATATGTACTTGGAATCGCAGCACTTTGTCGGGCCGGCCGGAACCGCTCAGGGGCCCCGTTGGGACCATTTGGCCAGTTCGACCTGAACCCGCAGGTCGATTTCGGCAAGCACCGAATCGAGCCCCGGCTCCCCGCTCGCACCGGCCAGGTCGGCCGCCGCCTGCCGCAGCCGCTCCAGCGCCGGACCGTCCAGGGTTCCGGACAGCAGGCCGAGTTTGAGCATCTCCAGTGCATCGAGCGCCGTCCGCCCCCTTTTCACCGCGCGCCGGCGCCGCTCGGCCGATTCATCCAATTCCTGCAGCGCCACCAGGACATCGACCCCGGCAATGGATCGTACCGGCGCCGATCCGCTTCGCGTCGCACGATTGGCGGTATCCGGAAGCGTGAAGCCGCCCCCGCTCCGCCGCAGGGCGGGCGCGTCACGTAAAGCTGTGTAATTTGAACCGGCCAGAACTCGCATGACCGAAGCTTGCGGCCGTTATGGTTAACCAAGCGTAAAGCACCCCGGCAAAAGCTGCCGGGATGCGGCAGGCGATGCCGCCCGGCGGCCTTGGCGCCTTGCAGCGGCACGCAAAAATATCAAGCTTTTTCAGCACCTTGCTGATCCGCCAGGGCTGGCACGCGGCTCGCATCATGCTCTGCGAGGTCCGACCTTCATGGGGAGCATGATGCCGAGGACGACGTTCATCGCGCGCGCCGCGTTTGCGGTTCTGGCGCTGGTCTTTGCTGCGGGGACGGCGCATGCCACCTCACGCATCAAGGATCTCGCCAATATCGAGGGCGTGCGCCAGAATCAGCTGATCGGCTACGGGCTGGTTGTCGGTCTCAACGGCACCGGCGACACGCTGAACAACATCCCGTTCACGCGCCAGTCGCTGCAAGCCATGCTGGAGCGGCTGGGCGTCAACGTGCGCGGCCAGCAATTGCGCACCGGCAATGTCGCCGCGGTGATGGTCACCGCCAATCTGCCGCCCTTCGGCACGCAGGGAACCCGAATCGACGTCACGGTGTCGGCGCTGGGCGATGCCAAGAGCCTGCAGGGGGGCACCCTGCTCGTCACACCGCTCCTTGGCGCCGACGGCAATGTCTATGCGGTCGGGCAAGGATCGGTTGCGATCGCCGGATTCCAGGCCGAAGGCGAAGCCGCCAAAATCGTGCGCGGCGTGCCGACCGTGGGCCGGATTTCCAACGGCGCGATCATCGAGCGCGAGATCGATTTCCAGCTGAACCGCATGGACCGGGTCCGCCTCGCCCTGCGCAACCCCGACTTTACCACCGCGAAGCGCATCGCCGCCGCGATCAACGACTTTATGGGATCGGCGACCGCCGAGCCGCTCGACCAGTCGACGGTGCAGCTGACGCTTGCCGGCAAGAGCGACACCAACATGGTGGCGCTGCTCACCGAGATCGAACAATTGCAGATCGAGCCCGATCTGGCCGCGAAGATCGTGATCGACGAACGCTCCGGCGTGATCGTGATGGGACGCGATGTGCGGGTCTCCACCGTCGCGGTGGCGCAGGGCAATCTGACCGTAACGATCTCCGAAGCGCCGCAGGTCAGCCAGCCGGCGCCATTCTCGCTCGGCGAAACCGTGGTGGTGCCGCGCACCCAGGTCGGCGTGCAGGAAGACGGCCGCAAGCTCGCCATCGTGCGCGCCGGCGTCTCGCTGCAGCAACTCGTGGACGGATTGAACGCACTGGGCCTCTCCCCGCGCGACCTCATCGCCATTCTCCAGGCGATCAAGGCGGCGGGCGCCATTCAGGCCGACATCGAGGTGATGTGATGAACACGCTATCCAGCCTCAATGCGGCTTCGAGCGCAAAATCCGCGCATGCCGCTCTTGCCGCCCAAAAGCAGGTCGAGGCCGTGACGAAGACAGGCGCTGTCAACGAAAAGGCGCGCCAGGCCGCAGAAGAATTCGAGGCGGTCTTTCTCAACACGATGATCAGCCAGATGTTCACCGGCATCGACGGCGACGGACCATTCGGCGGCGGCAAGGCGCTTGGCGTGTGGCGCTCCTTCCTGACCGATGAATATGCCAAATCGTTCGCCAAGAATGGCGGCGTCGGCATCGCCCCTGAAATCTATCGCACGCTGATGGCGCAGCAGGAAGTCGGCGCCAGCGCAGCGCCCGCGCAAATGGAGGCCAAGCCATGACAGCCGGCATCGACTCCCGCGCCCTGATGGCGGATCTTGCAACGACCATGGACGACATCGTGCGCGTCATCGAGCAGGAGACCGAGCTGGTTCGCGCAGGCCGCCTGAGCGAGGCCGGCAGGCTTGAAGCCGTCAAGACCGATCTGGCCAACCGCTATTATGCCGGCGCCGGGTTGTTGAAGACGCTGCCATCCGCGCTGACGCCGGCACAAGCGCAGGCGCTCGGCGACCTGAAGCGCAAGCACGAGGAGTTTCGTGCGCTCCTGCAAATCAACCTGACCGTTCTCGCCACCGCGCATGCGGTGTCCGAAGGCATCATGCGCGGCGTCTCCGACGAGCTGGCGCGCAAGGCCTCACCCTCGACCTATGGCGCGAGCGGCCGCACCAATGCGCCCGCGGCAAGCGCCGCGCAGCCGCTCGCGGTCAGCCGGGTGCTGTAAGATCGCGACGAACGAATCGTTGCAGGTTTACCTAATTTGCTAACAGGCAGTTAACGTCGAGAAAGTAGCGTCCCGTCATCCCGAACGCTTTTTTTGCGCGCACGGCGCGCCGGGAGGTGACTTTGGACTCGAGCTTCACGATCAGACCGCGAGACGCCGTCACCAGAGTCGGCGCCGGCCGCAGCAATATTGTGCGGACCGACCTCTCTCCCTCGCAGAGCGTCAACGCCGCCTCGCATGCTTCGGGATCGCATATCTCCCCCGATACGCTGACGCGCGATCCGTCCATCGCTTCGCAATGCCAGAGCGTGCTCGATCGCGAGCGCGAGGAGCGTGAACGAAAAAAACGGGCGCGGCAGGACGAGGCCATGCTCCGGCAGAAGGCCTATGGCCGGCCCGCCGAACCGCCGGAAGCAGCGCCGGAGGATCTGCCGCACGCGGACTTGCAGGTCTAGGTAGTGGACTCATAATGCCTGAGCCAGAGGCGTGACGCCGCCAGTGCGATGGCAGCAAGAAAGTTCCTGGCAAGCTTGTCGTATCGGGTGGCGATGCGCCGGAAGTGCTTCAG
>NZ_JBKBVB010000198.1:0-4335 GCF_046289595.1 Pseudorhodoplanes sp. | reverse complement strand
CTGAACGCGACCGCCCTCCTGATCGATCAGGACGGGCGCCTGCCAGCCGAGAATGTCGCGGAAATGTGCCGTCAGGGCTTCAACTTGTGACGGATTGTCGATGTTGCGCCTGAACAGGATCAGGCCCCACGGCCGGGCCTCCCGGAAAAACCGCGACTCGTCGTGCGTGATCGCCACGCCGGACAGGCCGGAAATGAATGCGCGCGCCGTCATGGGCGCGGCTTAGCCGGACCACGAGTCGAGGGTCAAGCGCCCGAGGCGTCAGTTCCTCTGGACGACGCATTGGCCGCCCGCCGATTTCAGACTGGAACAGAACTCGTTGGCCTCGGTCTGGCTGCCGAACGGGATCTGGGCGCGGTAATAGGTTCCCCGCTCGCCAAGATCGGCACGGCGGATCAGCGGCTGGCGATTGCCGAGAACGGACGGGAATTGCTGCTGCAGGGAGCGGAAGGAAGCCCGCGCTTCCGCCTCGCTGCGCTGGGAGGTCACCTGGACCGCGAACGGACCCGGTGCCGCCTGATTGGCACCCTCACTTGTGATGGGCGCCGGGAACGGAGCGGCGCCGGGTGCCGGGATCGATGCGGTTTGGACCGGCGCGCCGGTTCGGGCCGCGGGCATGGCAGCCGGATTCGGGGCGAGCGCAAGCGGCGCCTGGGCATGCGCCCGTCCGGCATCGTCATGATGGGCGGCGGGTGCCGGTTGCGCCGCCGCGCGTGCCGGACGCGCCGAGGGTGCCGAGGGTGCCTCCGCGCCGCCCTCCGGCCTGATCGGCACCGTACGAATCCGTTTGGGTTCGGCAATGGCTGCAGGGGTCTGCGGACTTGCGGGCGCGGCAGCATTGGCGGGCGGAAAGGCCTGCGGACCAGGGCCGGCAAGGAATGGGGCGATCACCCGAGGCTGGCCGGGGGCAGCCTGCTGCACCGGCTCTTCCTGGCGCGGTACGATGCGTTCCGTCTTGACGCCGATTCGATCCTGGATCGGCTTGCTGTTCGGGTCCGCCGAAGGCACGATCTTGGCCGGCTGCGTGTCCGCCTTGATAACCGGCGCAGGCACGGCTGTACCGCCAGCCGAGACCATCGCACGGTAACCGAAGGCTGAGGCGGTCCCGACCACTGCCAGCGCCAAGACCGCAAGGACCGTGACCAGGTTGCGGGGACGCTTGGTCAGAATCCGTTCGCCCGCGGCGGCGCGCGCCACGGCGACAGGCGGGGCACCATAGGATGAGGCGCCGCCGTCGCGAACCCGGTCATAGTGCGAATAGGAGTCGTAACCCGCAGCGTTGTCTGGCCGGGCATAGTCATGCGGCGCAAAGCGCGTGGCTCCGAGACTGGGGTCAGTATGATGCGCGTCGGAAAAGTGAGGATCGGAATAGCGCGGATCGGAATACTCCCCCGCCCCATAGCGCGGACCGATACCGGAGGGCTCGCCGTAGGACGGCGCGGCGTAAGACCGCGCGGCGTAAGTGCGATCCGCCGGGCGTTCATCCGCGCCATAGGAATTGGCGTATCCGCGCTGGTCATAATCCGGCGCGCCATAGCCCAGTTCGCTGTAACCCGGCTCGTTGTAGCCCGCCTCGCGATAGTCCGCAGCCGTATATGCGCGACCGCCAGCGGGCGGCTCGACCGGATACCGATCCTGATCGTAACGCGGATCGGAAAAGCGCGGGTCGGCATAATCCTGCTCAGGGGCCGCCGCATAGGCTGCAGCTTGATAGCCGGCTTCGGCATGATCCGGCGCCGGCTGGGAGGCGCCGAAATCGCCCGGCGCGTCGTAACGGCCGTCGCCGTAGCCAGCCGCACCGTCCGAGCCGCTGCGCCAGCTCTCGGCGCCGGAAGCCGGATAGCCGCTCTGCCGCGCAACGCCACCCGGCGGAACCCAACCGCGTCCGGCCGGCTCCGCCTCATACGGAGATGGCGTCCCGATCTGTCGGTAAGACGGTACGGGCTCGTTCTGTTGTCCGATCAACCGGGCCAGCTCAGCGAGCGGGTCGCCGGACGCTGCGGCTGTTTGCGGCCTCGGCCGCCGAAATCCTTCGTTGTCGCGATATGCGCGCGTGCGATCGTTTTCCGCCATCCTGCGACCTTCTTCGACCGGGCCGGTCAATGCCACCGCATGGTGTCATCTCGTTGTGTCGATAACGCAGCGGCGTGCCCCGCACGGCACGAAGCCCCCGAGCGAACCGCCGCCGTCTAACGCGACCTCACCGCATCTCCTCCGGGGCCCCTACGCCAAGCAGCCGCAGTCCCGAGGCGAACACGGTAATGACGGCCTGAACCAACGCCAGACGCGCCACGGTTAACTGTTCATCATCTTGTCTAATGAAGCGTAAATGAGGCAAGCCCTTTCCCTGGGTGAAGTGGGCATGAAATTCACTTGCCAACTCGTACAAATAGAAGGCGATTCGGTGCGGCTCATGCGCCAGGGCGGCGGTTTCGATCAGCCGCGGGTAGACTGCCACCTTGCGGATGATTGCGAGTTCGGCCGCATCGGTCAGCTTCTCGACCGGCGCCGTCATGAGAAATGCGGTGCGGTCCGCCGCCTTCTCCGGCACCGCCGGAAACACCTCGCGCGCCTGGCGGAAGATGGAGTGCCCGCGGGCATGGCCGTACTGCACGTAGAAGACCGGGTTGTCGCGTGACTGCTCGATCACCTTGGCGAGGTCGAAGTCGAGCGGCGCGTCGTTCTTGCGATAGAGCATCATGAAGCGGACGGCATCGGGGCCCACCTCGTCCACGACTTCCCGCAACGTGACAAACTCACCGGCGCGTTTCGACATCTTCACCGGTTCGCCGGCGCGCAACAGCTTCACGAGCTGTACGATCTTGACGTCGAGCCGCGCCTTGCCCTCGCTGATCGCTTTCACCGCCGCCTGCATGCGCTTGATATAGCCGCCGTGATCGGCGCCCCAGACGTCGATCATGTCGTGGAAGCCGCGGTCGAATTTCGACTTGTGGTAGGCGATGTCGGAGGCGAAATAAGTATAGCCGCCGTCCGACTTTTTCAGCGGGCGGTCGACGTCGTCGCCGAAATCGGTGGAGCGGAACAGCGTCTGCTCGCGGTCCTCGTAATCGTCGACCGGCGCGCCCTTCGGCGGCGGCAAACGGCCTTCATACACTTCGCCGCGTTCACGCAGCCAGGCGATGGTCTCGCCGACCCGGTCCGCGCCGTCGACCAGAGAGCGCTCTGAGAAGAACACGTCGTGCGTGACATTGAGCGCGGCGAGATCCTGCCGGATCATCGCCATCATCATGTCGATCGCGGTCCGGCGCACGATCGGCAGCCAGTCGTCTTCCGGCATCCGGCCGAGATCGCGACCGTATTTTTCCGCCAGCGCTGCGCCGACCGGTTTCAGATAATCGCCGGGATAGAGGCCCTCGGGGATCGCGCCAATGTCCTCGCCCAGCGCCTCGCGGTAACGCAGGAACGCCGAGCGCGCCAGCACATCGACCTGCGCGCCGGCATCGTTGATGTAGAATTCGCGGGTGACGGCATAATCGGCGAACGCAAGGAGACTGGCCAGCGCATCGCCGAATACCGCGCCGCGGCAATGGCCGATATGCATCGGGCCGGTCGGGTTGGCCGAGACATATTCGACATTAACCCTGGTACCCCGGCCGATGCCGCTGCGCCCGTAACCGGTCCCTGCGGCGATGGCCGCGCGCAGGGCGCCGAGCCAGGCCTGGGCGTTCAGCGTCATGTTGATGAAGCCGGGACCGGCGACATCCACCGTCTCAACCAGCGGATCGGCGCGCAGCTTTTCCGCCAGCGCGTCGGCAAGCTCGCGCGGCTTTTTGCCGGCATCTTTCGCAAGCACCATCGCGGCATTGGTTGCCATGTCGCCATGGCTTGCATCGCGCGGCGGCTCGACAGTGACGCGCGACAGATCGATGCCGGCGGGCAGCATTCCGGCCGCGATCAGCGCCTCGTTGGCCGCGGTGACGCGGCCCAGCATGGTGGCGAACAGATTGTCGTATCGGTTATCGGTCGGCATCGTCTTTTCGTCATTCCGGGGCGCCTGCGCCGCAGGCGAAGCCGGAATCCAGAAATCAAGCGCAGTGGGATATGGCTGGATTCCGGGTCCGGCGCTTCGCGCCGCCCCGGAATGACCGTGATCGATTGCGGCTGCTAACGCAGTTCGGGGGTCAAGTCAAAGAAGCGCCAGTGCTCCTCGAGGGCGAAACGGTCGGTCACCCCGGCGATGAAATCCCCGGCCCTGCGCGCGCGCGTCGCCTCCCCCGCAGCGGCAAGCCCGGTCTGCCATTCTTCCGGCATGTCCTCAGGCGCCTTCACGAAATGACGGAACAGGTCGCGGACGACGCCTTCCGCCTCGCCCAT
>NZ_JBKBVB010000197.1:0-4359 GCF_046289595.1 Pseudorhodoplanes sp. | reverse complement strand
GGGGCTCGATCTCGGAGAGATCGAGCCGCGGCTCGAGGTCGAGATACTCGGCGCAGGCGCCGTGCTGGAGGTTGAGATCGACGAGGCAGGTCGAAGTGCGGCTGCGCGGGGCCTTCGACAGCAGCATCATCGCGCTTTCAATGGCGAGCGTCGTGACCCCGGCGCCGCCAACCGCGGGGATGAAGGTGTAAACTTCGGCCTCGGTGTCCTCGCTCGGCGTTGGCTTGACGACGCGCGCGCAGGTGCGGACGAGATCGACCGACGACACCGGCTTCACCAGGAAATCGGCGATCTTCATCTGGATCAAGGTCCGCGCGAGCTGGGCATCGCATTCCTGCGCCACCACAACGACCGGCGGCCAACCGGCCGTGCGGATTGCAAGTCTCTCAAGCGCCCGCATTTCTTCGGCATCTTGTGGATCGAGATCGGCAACGATGACGGTCGCGCCATCGGTGTCGACGGTGTCGGCCGCGTCGGATAAAGCGGACTCGACCAGGTCGAGCCCGATTTGCGGGCTCGAACTGAACGTTCTGCGTATCTGCTGCGCAAAGTCCGGGTCGGCGGTCAGCACCACCACACGGGTCCGGCTGCTCGTCGGGGCTTCTTTGCTCATGCGCATGGCGTCACTCGTAGCGATCCGGTGGATGAAGGTTTTACTGCGACTGACTCGCGGTTTGAGGCTGCGACCGTTGCGGAGCGGCCCAGGGCGAAGGCGACCTGTCTTGCTGTTGCGACGCGTTGTTGCGGCCGTTCTGCGACGCTCCCCTGACGGCTTCCGTGGTGTAGTCCGGTGCCGGCTGCGGCTGGGTGCCTGAATCCGAGGTGAGCGGACTCATCGGCCGGATCACGTTGCGCGTGCGGTAGCGCTCGACCGCGCCCTGCATCCGCTCGCCGTTGAAGGCGATGTTGCGGTTGGCGCTGTAGGGCGGCCAGGGATCGACCATCATCGTGACCTGGTTGATCGCCTTGGCGTCCCCGGCATAGGGCACCACGGTCTCGCGCCGGTCGAAATAGATGTCGGAACATCCGGCCAGCGCACATGATGCGGCGAGCAGTATCGCAGGCAGCGCCGACGTCTTAGTATTTGACGGACAGGACATGACCCACCTCCTTGGCTGCGACAGCGGCGGGCCGCGGCTGAACATCGAGCATATGACCGGTATAGTTGCGCATGACGCCGGTATTGGCCTTGGCGAGGCCGCGCGGAATTTCCGGCTTGCCCATCAGGAAAAAGTCGGCGTCGTTCGGCGGCAGCGTGCTGTCGAGCGGGGTTGCGATCTTGTCGCCGGGGCGCGCCGGCCGCACGAGGCGCGGCGTGACGATAATGGCGAGATCGGTTTCCTTCTTCTTGTAGGCTGCCGAACGGAACAGCGCGCCGAGGATTGGCACATCGCCAAGCCACGGCAATTGTTCCTGCGCGGTCTCACCCTGGCTCTGCAGAAGCCCACCGATGACAAAGCTCTGGCCGTCGCGCAGTTCGACCGTGGTCGAGGCGCGGCGCACGATCAGCGGCGGCACCGACACGCCGGCCACGGTGACCGGATTGGCCATGTCGAGCTGGCTGACTTCGGGCTCGATCTTCAGATTGATGACGCCGTCGGAGAGCACCGTCGGCGTGAAGGCGAGGCCGACGCCGTATTTCTTGTAGGTGATGGCGACCGCGCCCAGCCCCTGCGGCACCGGGACCGGGAATTCGCCGCCGGCGAGAAAGCTCGCCGTATCGCCGGACAAGGCGGTGAGGTTCGGTTCCGCCAGCGATCGCGCCATGCCCTTGGCCTCGAGCGCATTGATCAGCACATCGACCGACAGCCCGTTGGTGATCAGCTTGCCGACCAGAAAGCCGAACGGAGCGGCGCCGGAGAGCACGCCCGCGGCGACGATCTGGGAGATCGTCTGGGCGGAGGCCGCGACGTTCGGCCCGCCGGAGGTCACGCCCGGCTGTTTCCAGGCGTCGGCGCCCGGGGTTGCATTGGTCCCCGTGATCGGCAGCCGGTCGGCCGATTGGCGCGAGCCGATATTGCCCATGAAACGGCCGTTGCTGGCGGTCGGGTTCCACTGAATGCCAAGTTCGCGGCCGGCCTGCCGGTTGGCCTCGATGAAGCGCACCTCGAGCATGACCTGCTGCGGCGACGCTACCGTCATCGAATTGATGATGTCCGGGCCGAATTGCCGCGCCAGCGTGACGGCGCGGTCGACGGTCGGGGCGTCATGCACGGCGCCGGACAGCATGATGCGGCCATTCACCGAGCTCGCACGGATTTTCGAACCGGGGAAGTGACGGTCGAGCGCGGATTGCAGCGGCGAAATATCGTGGATCACCTCCACGTCGAACACGCCGACCAGCTTCTTGTCCTCGGCATAGGCCGACACCCGTGTCGTTCCGGTCTTGCGGCCGAGGATCGACAGCGTACGATCGGTCAAGGGCGACACGTCGGCGATGTCCGGGTCGGCAACGACCAGTTCGACGAAGCCGGCATCGGTGCGCACGTCCTCGCTCTTGCCGATCACGACGCCGACCGTTGCGGTGCGCTTGGCCGCAACCATCTGTACGAGCCGCTGCGCCGAGGCGATGCCGAGCCCCGGCAAGATCGGCTCGGCAATCACGATCGACAATCCAACCGCCAGCACGCGCGCTGCGATCGAGCGGCGCAACCGCCCCTTCGCACCTTTCCGCCGCCTCTCGGCGCCGGCACCGTTATTCCACTTGCTGTTCACGACACACTCCCCACCCAAAAAAGGTCCCCGTTTCCCCGTTATTGCCTCCGCCCCTGCGTCCCCCCGGACGCAAGCTGCGGGCTTCCAGCGCCGTCGACCGGCACCTCGTATGTTTGCGTCTGTCCGCCGCGCCTCACCGACACATTGGTCACCCCGCCCTTTTTCTGCGGACCGGCGCGCTCCGGTTTGCTCAGATCGTCGAGCGTCACGCGCCGCGTCGGCTGCGCATCGACCTCGCCGGCCTTGCGCAGCAGAAGCGACAGACTGCCGACCGAGGCGGCGAGCCAGATTTTCTGGGCGCCAAGGGTGTCAACTTCGAGCGTCACCGCTTTGGCGACCGCCGCCTTGCTGGACCGGTCGTCGGCGCTCTGGTCGACCGCGAGCACGCGGGCATTCTGCAGCACGACTTCGGTCGAGGCGTTGCCCTTCTCGAGCTGGCGGGTCAGCACGACGTCGACGCGATCGCCCGGGAGCACAAAGCCGCCGACGCCCTCGACATCGTTGACGCGAACCGAAACCGCCTTCATGCCTTCGCCGACGATCGCCGACAATGTCGCGCGCTGTCCGGGTCCGGTGACCTTGATCGCCAGCACCGGCTCGTTCGCCTCGACAGGGGCCAGCACCACGCGCCGGTCGCCGGACAACAGATCGGAAATCTTCCCGAAAGCGCCTTGCGGCATCGCCTCGGCGGGCCACGGCACTTCGCGCAAATGCTCACGCGCAAGCTCGGTGCCGAACGGCAGGCGCTGCGTAGCAACCACGACGGTGTTGGTGGTCAGCGGCTTCTTGTTTGCTTCGAGACTGCGCAAGCGGCGCTCGGCCTGGCCGTTCAACCACGCTTGCGCGACAAAGACGGCAAGCAGGCCGAAGGCCATGGCAAGCGCAACCATGATGATTGTTGACTTCCGCACGACGACCTTCCCGAAACTGACGCTGTCTTGTTGTTTGCGCCGCTTTCGCAGATCACTATCGCGATAGGGTCGTATTGAATTGGTGAAGCATTACGGGCTTCTGACGCTATGCTAAAAAGCGGTTTAAACGTCAGGCTTTACAAAAACTGTCGCAACATCGCGAACGCGCGCTTAACCTTGCGCAAGCGTTGACGGCGATCCTCGCGATCGCATGCAGCTTTGCCCGTCGCGACGGCACTGTTGCGATGACATGCGCGTTTCGCCTCATGGAGCAGATCATGGCGCGGGGACGAATCCGGCCATGACGCGCGCACGAATCGCAGTGAATCAAATCCGAAGCTGCGTGGTTAAACGCTACTTACCGTGATGACGGCCAAGTGCGCTGGCGCAATCATGCGGGCACCGGCGGACGCGCGTCGGCGGCCTGCGCCCGCTCCTCCTTCGCGGTCTTGGCAAGCGTCAGCAGATCGACCTTGCCGGAACCGAGCATCGGCAGCTTCTCCATGACGATGACCTCGGCGGGGATCATCAGTTCGGAGACATGGCGCGCGCGCGCAAACGCGATGAAGTCGGAGCGGTTGGCGCCGGCCTTGTTGGTATAGAGCAGGAGCCGCTCGCCCTTGCGCGCGTCCGGCACCGAGACCACCGCGGAGATCGCATCGGGCCACAGATCGCCGGCCAGCGCCTCGACCGCCGCAAACGACACCATCTCGCCGCCGACCTTGGCGAAGCG
>NZ_JBKBVB010000196.1:0-4362 GCF_046289595.1 Pseudorhodoplanes sp. | reverse complement strand
GGCGCGATGATCCGCCACTCCGCATCACTGAGATCGAAACGGGCCATGATCTCCTCCGTCAGGAGGTTGAATCACTTTACACCCGCTTCGGGAATCCCCTTTATGGGTACAGAACCTAGCCGTGAAACCGAACCTGCAAGCCTGCGTCTGGAGGAGACCCATGTCCTATCGCGCACCGGTCGCCGATATTGCATTCGCCCTCAAGCACGGCGCCGGGATGGCGGAGGCTTTGTCCGCAGGGCTCTATGGCGATCTCTCCGCCGACGACATCGACGCCGTGCTCGTCGAGGCCGGACGGTTCGCATCGGATGTGATCGCCCCACTCAACCGCGAAGGCGACCAGTTCGGCACTCCGTTCAAGGATGGCCGCGTGACCATGCCGCCAGGCTGGACCGAAGCCTATCGCGACTGGGCGGCGGCCGGCTGGAACGGGCTCGCCTCGCCCGCGCAATGGGGCGGACAGGGGCTGCCGCGTGCGCTCAATGCGGCCTGTATCGAGATGTGGAACGCGGCCTCGATGGCCTTCGGCATCGGCCCGGTGCTGACCATGGCCGGGATCGATGCGCTGGCGCTGCACGGCAATGACGACTTGAAACGCGCCTATCTGCCGAAGCTCGTCAGCGGCGAATGGATGGGCACGATGCAGCTCACCGAGCCGCAGGCCGGCTCCGATGTCGGCGCGCTGCGCGCCCGCGCCGAGCGCGCGGATGACGGCACGTACAGGATCTTCGGAGCTAAGATCTTCATCACCTATGGCGAACACGAGATGACCGACAACATCATCCATTTCGTGCTCGCCCGCCTGCCCGATGCGCCGCCCGGCACCAAGGGCATCTCGCTGTTCCTGGTGCCGAAATTCCTGCTCGATGCGGACGGCAAGCCGGGCCGCCGCAACGATGTGCGCGCCCATTCGGTCGAGCACAAGATGGGCATCCACGCGTCGCCGACCTGCACCATGGTCTATGGCGATGAGGGCGGTGCCGTGGGCTACCTGATCGGCAAGGAACATGCCGGCATGGCCTGCATGTTCACCATGATGAACGAGGCGCGGCTTGCGGTGGGATTGCAGGGCGTCGCCATCGCCGAACGCGCGATGCAGCAGGCGCTGCATTATGCCCGCGAGCGCAAACAGGGGCGCAGCGACGCCCCGAACGGCCCCGCCTCCGTCGCCATCATCGAACATGCCGATGTGCGGCGCATGCTCTTCACCATGCGGGCGCTGACGCAAGGGGCGCGCGCGATCTGTTACGCCACCGCGATCGCGCTCGACCGCAGCCATCTCGACAAGGATGCAGGCGCGGCCAAAGCCGCGCAGGAGCGCGCGGCGCTGCTGACACCCGTGGCGAAAGCCTTCTCCACCGATATCGGCATCGAGGTCGCTTCGCTGGGCGTGCAGGTGCATGGCGGCATGGGCTTCATCGAGGAAACCGGCGCGGCGCAGCATTATCGCGACGCGCGGATCGCCGCGATCTACGAGGGCACCAACGGCATCCAGGCGATCGATCTCGTCACCCGAAAGCTGCCGTTGAATGGCGGTGCGACCGTGAAAGCCTTCATCGCAGAGCTGCGCGACATCGTCGCCCGCGTGCAGACGGTGAACGATCCCGCCTTCGGCGCGACCGCAACGCGGCTCACGCAATCCATCGATGCGCTCGAGCGCGCGACCGATTGGCTGCTGGCGCAGCTCAGCTCTGGCACGCGCGCGGCGCTTGCCGGCGCGACACCGTATCTGCGGCTGTTCGGCAGCGCCGCGGGCGGGGCGCTGCTTGCGAACGAAGCGCTCGCCGCGACCCGTCTGGGCAATGGCAACGGCGCGGATCGCATCGCGGTGGCCCGTTTCTTTGCAGAAAACATCGCGGTGCAAAGCGAAGGCCTGGAAAAGACCGTGACCGAAGCCGCCGACAGCGTTCTCGCCGCAGCACTGCCGGACGAGGCCGCCTGACATGAGCGCGCAGGTATCGGTCCGCGACGACGGCGCAGTCCGCATCCTGCGAATGAACCGGCCGGAGAAGAAGAACGCGCTCACCGCCGGCATGTATGAAGCGATGGCTGCCGCCATCGTCGCGACCAAGACCACGCCGTCGATCCGCTGCCTTGTGATTGCGGGCCAGATCGGCGCGTTCTGTGCCGGCAACGACCTCGATGAATTCCGCAAGGCTGCCGACGAGGGCGAAGGGCTCGGCGAACCGGTCCTGCGCTTCCTTCATGCGCTCGCCTATTGCGAGCGTCCGATGGTCGCCGCGGTCGACGGCCTCGCCATCGGCGTCGGCACCACGATGCTGATGCATTGCGATTATGTGGTGGCCTCGGCCGCCTCGCGCTTCTCGACGCCGTTTGTCGGCTTGGGCCTTGTGCCGGAAGCGGCATCGAGCCTGCTTGCGCCGCGGCTGATGGGACCGCGCCGCGCCTTCGAGATGCTGGTGATGGGCGAACCGCTCGATGCCGATCGCGCGCTGGCGCTGGGTCTGGTCAACAAGGTGACGGAGAGTACCGAAGTCGAACCGCAGGCGCTGGCGGCCGCGCAGAAGATCGCAAGCCTTCCGGCGGAAGCCGTGCTGGCGGCGCGGCGGCTGATCCGCGGCGATCCTGGCGAAATCGCCGAGCGCATCGACGAGGAAGCCGATTTCTTCCGCGAGCGGCTGCAATCGCCGGAAGCGCGGGCGGCATTCGCGGCATTTTTTGCGCGGAAGAGGTGAGGAGGATTTGTCACAGCTTGTCAGCCTGTACTCGATGTTGTTACGCAACGTGCGCGAGGCTTTGCGTTCGATTGTCGGCCGCCCGCCTTCGCGGGAATGAGCGAGTTTAAGAATTCCGTGCGCAGTCCATCACACGATACTCGCGGCTTATGTCTCGATCCAACATGATCCACGCCCCCGATCTCCAGCAGATTGTCACCGAAATCGCAGACGAGATGCGGCGGCGCTCCGATCGCGGCGAGGTCGCGACCTATATTCCGGAGCTTGCCCGCGCCGATCCGGCCAAATTCGGCATCGCGGTGATCGATGCGCAGGGCCGCGTGGCCATGGGCGGCGATGCCGAGGAGCCGTTCTCGATCCAGAGCATCTCGAAAGTGTTCACGCTGACGCTCGCGCTCGGGCGGGTCGGCGACCGGCTGTGGCGCAAGGTCGGCCGCGAACCCTCGGGCAGCGCCTTCAATTCCATCGTCCAGCTCGAATACGAGATGGGTGTGCCGCGCAATCCTTTCATCAATGCCGGCGCCATCGCCGTCACCGACACCATCCTGTCGGGGCACAAGCCGCGCGAGGCGCTGGGCGACATCCTGCGCTTCATGCACTTTGTTGCCGACGATACCGCCATCGTCATCGACGAAACGGTGGCCGCCTCCGAATCGCGCACCGGCTTTCGCAATGCCGCGCTCGCCAATTACATGAAGGCCTTTGGCGTGCTCGACAATCCGGTCGACTATACGCTCGGCGTCTATTTCCATCATTGCGCGATCGCGATGTCGTGCCGCCAGCTCGCCATGGCCGGCCGTTTCCTGGCGCATCAGGGCAAAAACCCGTCCACCGGCTTTACGGTCGTACCGGCCGAGCGGGCGCGCCGGATCAACGCCATCATGCTGATGTGCGGCCATTACGACGGCTCCGGCGAATTCGCCTATCGCGTGGGATTGCCGGGCAAAAGCGGCGTCGGCGGCGGCATTCTGGCGATCGCGCCGGACAAGGCCTCGATCGCAGTGTGGTCGCCCGGCCTCGACGACACCGGCAATTCGCATCTCGGCCGCATCGCGCTGGAAGCCCTGACGCAGCGCATGGGCTGGTCGGTGTTCGGGGCGTGACCGGGTATCCGCAGCCGGCAAGCCGCCCGCACCTCACGCGCTGGCGGGCTGCGATCCCGAATAAGCCGCAGGAACACATAACGAAACAGGAAGAATAAAGAAAAGAGCGCGCGTCCCGGCGAACGCGCGCTCCTCGCACAGACCCGGCGCTGTGCAAACCAGATGTGTCAGTTGGACTTCGGCCGCTCCTCGCGGATGGCTTCCTCGTGGTACCAGGCGCCGCTGACGACTTTGGTCACGGCCTGGACGATGCGCGATGCGGTGCGCGTATCGCTTGGCTCCGGCGCAGCGGCAAACCGCCCGCGCGGCGGGAACGCGATGATCTCGGCGGATCGGTTCAGGTTCGGCATCGGTTCAATCCTTCGCTCGCTTGCTTGGGCCTCTGGCTTGAGCGCGGCTCACTTCGTTGGGATCAATATAAGCCGGTTGCCCGCGATTTGCTCCGTTTGCGCGCCAAAAAATCGGCATCTGCATAGAATATGTGCTTTCGCGAACTTGCCGCTTTGCCCAGCAATCGCGCCGCGCACACAAAGTGCTGTGCTGCAGCAAGTGCCGCGCCAGTG
>NZ_JBKBVB010000195.1:0-4411 GCF_046289595.1 Pseudorhodoplanes sp. | reverse complement strand
GATCCGATCGTCTGCTCCGGCATCTTGGTGCCCGGCGTGTAGGCGGCGGGGCCGACCTCGAACAGCTTCGATACCGTATCGGGCGTCCAGACGATGTCGAGCTTCTTCAGCGCATCCGAAAAATCGTAGCCGGGGAGCGTCGCGATCTTGCGGCCGAAAATGCCGGCGAGTGTCGGACCGGCCCGCTCACCCTCGTCTGCCGACAGGGTGTGGCAGGCAATGCAGGCGCGATAGATTTCCGCCCCGCGGTCCCCGTCATAGGCCGCGAGCGGATCGCCGATATCGTTAAGCGGCACCGAACCGATATGGTCGCCTGTTGCGGCATTCCAGCGCCGCACCATGCGATCAGTGCCGCCGGTGAGCAGGGTCACCCCATCCGGGAAGAACGCCACCGACCAGACCGGCAATCCGGGGCCAACCAGCGTGCGCTGAATAGCCCGGCTTTTGCGGTCGATGATGGCGACCGATCCGCGAATGCCCGCAGCGGCAACCAGCGCGCCGTCGGCGGCGATCGCCAGCGAGATGACCGGCGTCTGGCCAACCTCGACTTCGCCTTGGGTCGCGCCTTTGGCCGACAGAAAATAGACCCGGCCATTCGCACCCGCCGTCACGATCTCGCCGCCTGGCGCCACAGTCACCGCATTCAGGGCCGTCGGCAGGGTTTCTACCGTCGGGGCGGCATTGCCGGACAGCGGCCAGATTCGCAGCGTCGCATCGTAGCCGGCGCTGACGAGCGCCTCGCCGCCGGGCGTGAAGGCAACGCCGTTCACATTCTGGGTATGGCCTTCGAGAACACGCGGCGCGCCGCCCGCGACCGGCCACAGCCGGATGGTGCGGTCCCAGGACGCGGACGCGATCGTGTTGCCGTCCGGCGAGACCGCGAGCGCAACGAGTGGCGCCGTGTGTCCCTCAAAGGTCCGCTCCGGTACCGGAACGCCCGGTTTCCAGATCGCAACCTTGCCGTCCTCGCCGCCGGTCACCAGGCGCCCATCCTTCAAAAAAGCGACCGCATTCACGGCGCTGTCGTGGCCGCGCAAGACCTGTTCGGCTGCGTTGCGATTTAACGACCAGCGGATTGCAGAGGTGTCGAAGCTGCCGGAGATCGCGGTCATGCCATCGGGTGCGACAGCGACCGCGCGGACAGGACCGCCATGGCCGCGCATCTGTGCAGCGACCGGGGACGCGTTCAGACCTGCAAGGAGCAGCGCAAGAACCAGGCGAGCAAGCATTCGATCAATCCCGACATGCAATTTTGGCAAGTTAGTGATCGCCGGCGCGCCTGCCCAGCCCCCCTCCCCGCGGAGCCGAGCGAGCGGCTTCATTGTCTTGCGCTGCGTGAAAGCGCCGCGACGGTCCGCGCCCCACCGGCACCCGCATCAAGCGGGGCGACGCCGCCAGCGCAGCAGGCGTGCCTCGAACAGCGACAAGATGGTCCCGCTGAGATAGCCGATCAGTCCCAGCAAAATGACGCCCGCATAGAGGTCGGCAGACTGGAACGAGCGCGCCGCGAGCAGGATCGCCTGACCAAGGCCCGGCCGGCTCGCCAGCATCTCGCCCACCACCGCAAGAATGAGCGCGATTGTCAGCCCGACACGCATGCCGGAGAGGATGTCGGGCATCGCGCTTGGCAGAGCAATCTTTCGAATGACATCGAGCCGCGACAGGCCGAGCGCGCGGCTGACCTGATAGAGCCGCGGCTCAACCGCAGCAAAACCGTGCACAGTTGCCAGCAGCATGGGCCACAGGGCACCGAACGCAATGACCGCGAGCACCATCGCATCGGTCAAACCGAGCAGCGCGATCGCCACCGGCATCATCGCCGAAGCCGGCAGCGGCCGCAGGAATTCCAGCGTTGGCTCCAGATAGACCCGCAAGGTCTGCGAAACGCCGATCATGGCGCCGAGCGCGATCCCGACCAGCGATGCCAAGAGCCAGCCGTAAACCATACGCTCGACGGTCGCGACGGTCTTGCGCAGCAGATCGCCTTCGGTCAGCCCATAGACAAGGGCGTCGAACGCCCGCTCCGGGCCGGGCAGAAAGACCGGCGAGACCAGACGCAAATGCGCAACCACGTACCAAAGAACCACGAACAGCGCCGCAACACCGACGCTGGCGAGCAGCCAGCCGAGACGCTGGAGTTGCGGCAGCGCTGTCACGGGTCAATCCTGACCATGGCGGCCGGGCCGAACAGCCGCTTCTGCGACCACAGCAGCACAATATTGAACGCCCAGCCGACCACCCCGAGCCAGACCAGCAGAGCGAGCATCAGTTCCGGCCGCAGCGTCTGTTGCGCAAGCATCATGTTGTAGCCAAGCCCGATCGGATTGGCGGCAATTTCCACGGTCACGGCGACGATCAGCGCAATTCCCGCGGCCAGACGAAAAGCGACGAAAATGCGCGGCAGCGCCGCAGGCAGCACGATCTTCCAGACCCGGGCTGCGGCATTGAACCCGAGCGCACGCGCCACATCGATGAGCCGCGGCTCGACACCCGCGACCGCAGCACGTGTCAGGATCAGCACCGGCCAAAATGCCGCAAAGGCGACAATCGACATCTCCATGCGAAAGCCGAAGCCGAAAACCAGAAGCGCAATCGGAATGAGCGCGACGGCCGGGATCGGACGGAACGCCTCGATGGAGACTTCCATCAGGCGGTCGGCTGTACGGACGAGACCGAGCAGAATCCCGAAGACAAGACCGAGCGCGGCGCCGAGCGCGAGGCCGCCAAGCGCGGTCGCCAGCGTCTGCAGCGTCGCCGTGAAAATCGTACCGTCGGCCAGAGCCGTGACGAAGGCCGCGGCAATCGCCGATGGCATGGCCAGCATCGAACTTTCCCAGCCGGTCGCACGCGCGGCCGCTTCAGCGAGGAGGATAAGGCCGACCGGGATCACGAGCCCGCGCCAGCCGGAGCGTTGCGCTTCCCCGCTCAATGTTCGACCTCCTTGATGACGTCGAACAGATCGCGCCGCAACTTCAGAAAGTCCGGGCGCTCGCGAGTCGTCAGCTGGTCGCGCGGACGCGGCAGATCGATCGGAAACTGCACCTCGAAGCGGCCGGGATTGGGGCGCATCGCGATCACCCGGTCGCCGAGATAGATCGCCTCTTCGAGGTCGTGGGTAATGAACAGGACCGTGGCGCCAGTTCTGGCCGCGATTGCAAGCACTTCATCCTGCAGCGCCTGCCGGGTCATCGCATCGAGCGCGCCGAACGGTTCGTCCATCAACAGAACCTTCGGGTCCTGGGCGAGGCATCGGGCGATCTGCAGCCGCTGCTGCATGCCGCCGGAGAGCTGGTTCGGGAATTTCTCGGCGTGATTGGACAGGCCGATCAGGTCCAGCAATTCGGCGATCCTGGCCTCACGCAGCTCCTTCGGAAAATTCATCGCCTCAAGCGCGAGCGAGATGTTGCCCGCCGCCGTCCGCCACGGCAGCAGCGCCTTGCCGTAATCCTGAAACACGATCGCGATGTCCTGCCGCGGTCCGGTCACCGGCTTGCCCTCGTAGGTCACCCGCCCCTTGCTCGGCATCAGCAGTCCGGCTGCCAGATTGAGCAGCGAGGTCTTGCCGCAACCCGATGGGCCAACCACCGACAGGAACTCGCCCTTCTGGATCGCAACGTCGATCCCGGTCAGGATGAGCTTGCCGCCGAGGGTCAGGTCGACGCTCTCGAACGCGATGAGCGGAATTCTTGGCTGAGTGGCCTGCACAGGATTCTCACGACGGGTTGCACGAAGCACCGGCATAGGTTTCCAAAATCCGCTCGACGAGATCGGGTTTGCGCGCGCGGGCGATGCCGCATTCGGTGGCGATGCCGAAATCGGGTACGAATTCGCGCGCGATTTCGATCCGCGCGATCACCCCCGCAACGCCTGCAGAAACGTGGACGACGCCGAGATAGATTTCGGTCCGCGGATCGAGTGTCAGCGTTGCGAAAGGCGCAAAGAAGTCGCGGTCGGTGCGGTCCACCGGCACCGGAAAATGGATGTAGTTGATCGGCCGGGTCACGGCCTTCGCCATGTCGTTGGCGACATCGACCATGCGGCCCGCATCTTTCGGTTCGATGAAATGCTTGGCGCCGAAATCGCCGTAGCAGACATGGATGCCAAGTTCGACATCGGACGGGACCGCAGCACAAATCCGCTGCATCCGCGCCATGATCTCCGGCTGCGATGCGCCGGTCGACGGGAACCAATCCTGCCGCTGGCCATCCAGCACGATCATCTCGTGGCAGAAATCCCACTGGATGCTGAGATGCTCATGCGGAATCGCGTCGCAAAGCCGCCTCACCTCGGCAAGCATGGCCTTCTCGTAGGCGGGCTCGATCGCGAGCACGTCCTTGGGCGAGGCAAATGCATAGACGACGCCAAACGGGGTCGGCATGCAGACCTGCAGCCGCACATGGTCCGGAAATTC
>NZ_JBKBVB010000055.1:0-30009 GCF_046289595.1 Pseudorhodoplanes sp. | reverse complement strand
GTGATCAAGCCCGTGCCGAACAACGTGACCGTGGCGGGCGTTCCCGCGCGCGTTGTCGGTACCGCAGGCTGCGCCGAGCCGTCGCGGCGGATGGATATGCTTTTCGACGTCGGCAATTAAAACCGGCAACCGCTTTGCGTCCGGCCGCTGCTTGACGTAAGGAGAGCCGTCGCGGAGGCGCGCGCCTGCGTTTTCAAGCGTGATCCTTCCGGGGCGGCTGCAATCTTTCAACAGCGCAACCCGGATTATCAGGGTTACGTCCGTCCGAAGTGAACCGCGGGTGAGGGGGGCGATATTGGACGTCCAGGAAATCAAGAAACTCGACACCTATCTGAAACGGCTGTTCGACAATCCGAAGATCCGGGTGGTGCCGCGGCCGAAGAAGGACGATTCAGCCGAGGTCTATATCGGCGACGAATTCATCGGCGTGCTGTTCCTGGACGATGAGGACGGCGACAAGTCCTATAATTTCAACATGTCGATCCTGGACACCGATCTCGAGCCGTGACGGGTGGCCCGGGCGTTTCAATGCGCCGGCACAAGACGCGCAGGGCCGCGCATTTCGCAAATTTCAGCGCCGTGATCCCGCCAGTTGGGCGATCAGGCGGTCGACCCCGTCGCCGACCGCTGTCCAGTCCGAAAGCCAGGGCCGCGGGAAGCGGACCGTGATGTCGACCTCCTCAATGCGCCGCTCGAGCAGACACTGGCCGGTGGCGCCGCCCCTCGCATCTCGCGTGCAGCGGACCATGAAGCGCGCCGGATTGCGGTCGTTATAGAGAATGTCTTCCCCCTGATAGGGGCTGCCATCCTGAAACGGTCGAAGCGTCAGGCCTGCGGGCGTGGTTTCGATGCTGGACGCAAGATAGCGTTGATAGATGGTGTTGAAGCGCTCCAGAGGCGGCAGGCTGTTGCCATAGGCGGCAACGGTCAGGAAGACACGATCGATGGTGCCGGGCATCGCCGATGGACCGGTTTTCCCGGCCGGATCCGGCGGGGTAAGTGACGGCCACAGGAAAACAAGATCGACGCGCTCCTGACGGCCCGGCTTGCGTTGGACCTTGTTGCGGATCGCCGCCGGGGGAATGTTGAAAGTCACGCCATTCACCGTGACCGGCAGCGCGGGCGCGTCGAGCGCCATGTCCGCAGCCGGCCAGCGCGGCCACAGAAGATAGGTTACCCAAAACACGGCGCCGATAACGCCCGCGGTAAAGATTGCGATGGGCAGCCATAAGAGGCCCCGCGGCCGCTTTTTCCGGCGGGGGCGGCGCTGCTTTGGATGGGCCGCAGCCTGTATGTCGGTGATCGCCACGACGGTGGTTCCTGCGCGGTCATCTCGCGAATCACAAATGAGTATAGGCGTGCCTCCGCGGCCCGCCTTCCAATATGATTTTGCCTCCGTTTACCCTTTTTTAAGCAAATGCTGGCGCGGCGCGGTTCGCTTTGTCACATGAAGCCGTTGTCACTCCGCCGGGAGTTCTGAAGGTGTCCGCGGACGCGCTGCATTCGCTTTATGTTCTGACCCTGGGCTTTTCGGTCGCGGGCGTGCTTGCCACCGGCTATCAGCTGCTGACCGCGCGGCCGGCCTCGTTCAATATTTTCGGCGACGGCACCGGTCCCAAAGCGGCGGCTCATGTCCCGTTTCTTGTTTTCGCCGCCCCCTTCATCATCGTTCGCGACGCCATTGCGCTGAGACGGCCGGGCCTTGAAAATTTCGTTGCGGCCATGGTCGCGACCGTGGTCGCCGGATGCTGGAGTCTGTTGTCGGGAAAATTCGTTATGGTGGCGGTCGCGGCGCTCGGACTCGGCTGAGCGCGTCCCTCGCTTTGTGAAAGTGCGACCATGCCAATCTATGCGCTCGACGGCCAGGCCCCGGAATTTCCCGCCGATAACGCCTATTGGGTGGCGGAAACGGCGGTGCTGGTGGGCAAGGTGCGGCTCAGGACCGATGCCAGCGTGTGGTTCGGCGCGGTGCTGCGCGGCGACAACGAATGGATCGAACTTGGCGAGCGCTCGCAGATCCAGGACAATGCCACGCTGCATACCGACCCCGGTTTCCCGCTGACGATCGGCGCCGATTGCGTGATCGGTCACAAGGTGATGCTGCATGGCTGCAGCATCGGCAACAACAGCCTGATCGGGATGGGGGCGATCGTCCTGAACGGTGCACGGATCGGCAACAATTCGCTGGTCGGGGCGGGTGCGCTCGTCACCGAAGGCAAGAGCTTTCCCGACAATTCGCTGATCGTTGGCGCGCCGGCGCGCGTCATCCGCAACCTCGACGAAAAGGCGGCCGCCCAGATCAAGGCGGGCGCCGACATCTATGTCCGGCGCTCGCGCGATTACGCCAAGGGGCTGAAGCGGATCGGATAATGCGCCGGCCTGCGCGGCGCACGCATCGTGGTTAACCATATCCGAACGCCGCCGCGAATTTTTCGTGCGTGCAGTTTATTTAGAATTTAGATCGAGCGCCTTATCGCGTTTTCGAGCGAAGTGGACGCCGGTTCGCGTGAAGAAAACGCGTCAGGGCAAACTTGGAGTCTTTTCGCGATTCGAAGAACAGCGAAACGACTCTAGCGTGCCGGAAAATCTGGTCGAGGCGCATGATGAACGAGCGGCGCAAGACAACCCGTGAGCGGACCAACGGCGTGGGGAACGTGCGGGCCGGTACCGGCCGCGGCATCGAATGCGTGATGCGCGATGCCTCCGGTGACGGCGCCGGACTTTCGTTCATGCACCGGCGCACCATCCTGCCGAAGCGCTTTGTTCTGACGACTACGCCGGACGGCACGCAGCGGTCGTGTCTTCTGGTCTGGCAATCGGACTATCGCGCCGGTATCCGTTTCGGACGCGAAGACTGACCATGCACGCGCGGCGCAAGGCCCTGAGAGACGCCGCGTCCAAGACCGGCGCTGTCAGCTTCGGCGTCGCGGCGATCGCCGGCTGCGCCATTGTCAATCTGTCAAAGGCCGGGGTCTGCCGCGACTTCGCATTCGGCCGGTCCTGCCGAAGCGGTTTTCCGTGCTGATCATGCCCGACTATACGCGGCGCATCTGCCGGCTGGTCTGGCAGCCGCAATCGCGCGTCGGCTTTGAATTCGTCGACGGCCGCTGATCGCAGCGGACGATGTCCGCTTCTGTCCGATATCCGTTTGCTGCGCATCCGCTCGCATGCCGCAAAACAGATGCGGCCGGCGCTTGGGGGGAGCGCCGGCCGCCGCGAGCCCGGTCTGGGACGGGGAGGGGTGGGGACGTGACCGGGATCGCGTTTCTCGTTGTCTCGTGTCCTGTTCAGGTCGGCATCAGCGCGACGTTGCGGTCGCAAACAGCGGCCGCGGATCGCCGAGCGAAATCCAGACATTCTGATCGTGCTGGGATTGCCGCTTGACGAAGCGGTAGTCGGTGTCGGACCAGAGCAAAATATTGGGATTCTGGTTGTCGAGGATGAACTCACCTTTGTCCGACTTGACGGTCAGGACGGCGTGCCCGTCGCCGTTGCGTTCGCGGACGACCGTGATCAGAAGCGCTTCGCGCGGCCATCCAGCCTCGATCAGCATGCGCCGCTTCAGCAGAACGTAATCCTCGCAATCGCCGCGCCCGGTGTCGGGATAGGACCATTTCTCGACCACACCCCATTGATCCATGTCGGTCATGGGACGGATATTGTCGTTGACCCATTTGTTGACGCGCACCAGATCCTTCCAGGCCTTGGGCGTCATCACGACATCGCGCGGCATCGACGGCGCGGTATTGCATTCGCGCGGGTTATCGGCGCAGAATTCGATCCATCCGATCGGCGGGCGCGATGCATCTCCGACCGAAACGAAAAGCGGACGCGGATTTGCAGAGGCTGCGCTCGCGAATGCGAGTATGCAGCCCGCCGCCGCAATCCGCACAGCTTCGCGCATCACGCCGACGCGAATGTTGAGCAGAACTCGTTGCACGCGGTGACCCCTTCCCTTATCGTTGGGTCACACTTCGCACAAAGCTTTTGTTGTGCCGCTAAGTCACGCGCGCGCTTTTGAGGCGAAAGCGACTAAAGTGCGGGACGAATGCGAATCTCAGTTGACTCAAAAACGGCTAAAATTGAATCGATCGCCTTGTGAATTGCAGGCGGCCGGCACAGCGGAGAGGTGCGGCGTCACAAGGCAGGATGGGGTGAAGATGGTGAATGCCGTGGTTGCGTATCGGCGTCGCCGAGGCTGCGCGGCAGGATGCGCGGCTGCAGGCGCGCCGTAAACGCGGCCGGCCGGCCGCGGCGGGCATTTACCCCGCGGTGACGCTCTCTTCCAGAAAGTCCGGATGTTGCAGCCGCAGGAATTCCACGGCAAAGCCGTCATCCAGGTGACGGACCACGCGGCCCTGGACGCGGCCGAGCGTCACCAGGGCGCCGATCGCCGGGCGCTGGTCGGTCGCCACCGCCGCTCCCGACAGCGACACGTCGATCAGGCGGCAGCCGAGATTGAGGCCGTTGGGCAGCGTCAGCATGGTCATCGGATTGCGCGGGACGAAACGGCCGTGACGGCGGTCCTCCGGCGAAGCCAGCAGATGACGGTTGGCGAGCCAGGTCAGCTGGGCCGCAAGCTTGTCGCGTTTGCGCGAGGTGGCGGCAATGGTGGAGGCAAAGCCGCTGTCGAGGTGGCGCGTACAGACGCCTTCCAGGCGCCCGACATGGTCGATATAGGCGATCACGCGCTCGCCGATCTGCGGAAAGACCGGCGCAAAGACGGCCATGCCGCCGGGTGACATGTTCATCACCTGACAGGGGAATTCGCGCCGGTCGGCAAGCATGTATCGCCCGAGCAGGTTCACTTTCACCCGCTGGAAGCGGCGGCGTTCTTCGCTATAGGGAAGAATGCGAGGGCCTGCCTGAGCCAGATTGCCAAGTAGCGCTGCCATGATGCCGGTGCTGCAAAATCCGCCTTGCCCGCGTCGTCCATTATGGAACGCAGCCGCTTAAACCTAGGGACGCGGCGTTAACGCAGAGTTAGCCGTGATTATTTTGTGGAAACCGGCCGGGTCTGACGGGGCGATCCAGACCGACAGAGCCCGCAGCCGCAGGCCAGCCTCCGGCCATCGTCGCCCCGTGGCGGTCGGGCCCCGTCCGGACCATCGACAGCGCCCGCAGCGGGTGGCTGCCGAGCCAATAAGCAGGCTGCAGGGGCGTCAGGACCCCCAGCATCCGATCGGCTTGCCCGCCACTTCCGCAAAGCGGCAGCAAAAGCATTTCCAGATCCGTCTTGTGCCGCTCGGACGCGCCGGCGACTTGAGCAATGAAGGGCGCAATGCCGCTCGTGACGGTGCGCACGGCCTCATCCAGCGCCGGCTGAGACGCCGCGTCGAACAGCCGCGCAAATGGCGTCCGCACGAGCTCGATCCCGAACCAGGCGCAGATCGAGGTGCCCGCAATCCGGAACGGGTGACCGCTCGCGCAATCCACGGCCAGAATGAAGGTATGAGCAAGACAGGAGCGGATCGCGCCGGGGTCGAGTTCGGTGCGCAGGGGCGCCAGCCGGCTGCCCCGGAGGGCGTCCCAATAGCCGAAGACTGCGCGGGTTTCTCGCTGCCTCATCGTCTGCTGTGCCGCTCGTCTCGTTACGGCGGGCAATGTGTTCCGGACTGGGACACTCGGCCCGCATTCAGACATCGGTCGTGACGGCGGTGCAGGCGGCATGCCTGCAGGGCGGCGCGGTCCGCCGTTATGGTTACCGGCGGGTTGCGCTTGCCCGACGCCGACGCACCGTTAGGGTTAGGACCGAGACAGACGGCAGGCAGCGCCTGCAAACCAGACTGAAATGCGCGGAAGAGGGGGACGTGACCGGGAAGCCGACAGGCCCCGTGGCGTCCGGGACGACGGATGGGGAGGGCACGCGGCCCTCCCCATCGTGTTTTTGCGACAGCCGTGGCGTTTTTTCACGCGCTCGCCGATTTGACTTGAATATCGCGGACGGGCGGGCGACCAAGACGAAACGCCCGGAGGGGTCTACATCCGGTTCCCCGGCGGCACCCCGCGCCCGGCAACATGAAACGGGCCACAGAACAAGATCGGTCCGTTTTCGGGCGCCTGAGAGCCGCATGCATCCTGTCACTGCCCGCGAACCGATCTTCAACATTCCCGGTGTGATCGTTGCCACGCTCGCAGTGCTCGTCGCCGTTCATCTGGTCCGGGGGCTGTTGTCGCAGAACGCCGATATTGAGGTGCTGCTGCTCTTCGCCTTCATCCCGGCGCGTTACGACGCAAATATGCTTGGCAATATGGCCTGGCCGGGCGGACTTGGGGCCGATATGTGGACCTTTGTCAGCTACGCGTTGCTCCATGGCGACTGGATGCATCTGCTGTTCAACGCGGTGTGGCTGCTGGCGTTCGGAACGCCACTGGCGCGCCGGTTGGGTACCCTGCGGTTTCTGGCCTTCTGCGGGGTGACGGCGGCAGCAGGTGCAGTCGCCCATCTGGTGACGCATTTCGGTCAGCTCGCGCCCATGATCGGTGCGTCCGCTGCGATCTCGGGTACGATGTCGGGCGCGATGCGGTTCGCCTTTCAGCGCGGCGGGCCGTTGGGCTTCGGAGGCGCGTACGACTCGTATCGCGTGCCGGCGCTTTCGCTCATCGATTCGTTCCGCGATCCCCGTGTGCTGGCCTTCCTTGCGGTATGGTTCGGCCTCAATCTCGTGTTTGGGCTGGGTTCCGTCTCGATCACGGGTAACGAGCAACCGATCGCGTGGCAGGCCCATGTCGGCGGATTCGTCGCAGGCCTTGTGCTGTTCAGCTGGTTCGATCCGGTCGGCCCTCGGCGTTACGACGATCGCGCTGCGGCCTGATGCATCGCAGCATGCTTGGCGCTGGCCAAGCCGCCGAAGCCGTGAAACACTTGAGCCACAATCTCGTTGAACGACATCGTTCCAGAATTGCGTGCGCGGGTCCGCCCGTGGCGGTTGGCCTGGCGCAGCGAAGGGAGGCGCCCATGATCGTCAAGTCGATCCTCTCCGCCAAAGGCAGTGACGTCGCAACGGTTTCGCCGACGGCGACAGTGGCGGAGGCCGCAAACATTCTGGCAGAGCGCAAGATCGGCGCGCTCGTTGTGACCGGAGCCGGCGGCCGCATCACCGGCATTATCTCGGAACGCGATATCGTGCGGTGCTTGGCGTCCCATGGCGCTGCCGCCCTGCAATTGCCGCTCACCGAGGTGATGACCCGAAAGGTTGTGACCTGCGCTCCCAACGACACGGTCGCGGTCATCATGGAATTGATGACGGCTGGCAAGTTCAGGCATTTGCCGGTGACCGAAGAGGGCGCACTCGTCGGCATTATCTCGATCGGAGACGTGGTGAAATATCGTCTGACCGAGCTGGAATTCGAAAAGGATGCGATGCGCGACTACATCCAGACCGCCTGACCACATGCAGGCGGTGATCCTCAAAGCCCTCAGGTGAGCGCGGCGATCGCGTCGACGATGTCGGGGATCGCCCGTTCCGCAGTCTGTGTCCCGATCTCGATCGCCTCCTTGGCGCGGTGAAAGTCGAACAGCCCGATCTTGCCGGTACGCGGTGCGATCATCACGTCGGGTGGATCCCCGGCAAGGCGCGATCTCGTCACGCGGTCCTGCATGATGTTGAAAGAATCGATCATGATGCTCGCGATATTCGGGCTGCGCCTGTTGCCGATCAGCTGACGCTTGAGAAGGAATTCAGGGCTGAGAATGCGCCGCAGGCCCGCCGGCCTCGTTCGCATTTCGCTGAGCAGCCGCGCGTCGTAATCATCCGGGCCATGGTCGGAAACCGTGCCGCCGCGTCCCAGCATGTCGGAATTGAGGTTGATTGCGATCACGAGCCTTGCGCCGAGCGCGCGCGCGGCCGACACCGGCACCGGATTGACCAGCGCGCCATCGACCAGCCATCGCCCGCCTAGCCGAACCGGTGTAAACAGACCGGGCAGGGCATAAGACGCGCGCGCCGCGTCGACGACGCGCCCGCGCGTGAGCCAGATTTCGTGACCGGTGCCAAGCTCGGTCGCGATCGCCGCGTAACGTTTCGGCAGCTCCTCGATCAGTGTATCGGCGAGCGTGCCTTCGAGCCGTTCCGCAAGCCTGTTGCCGCCGATCAGGCCGGAGCCGCCAAGGCTGACATCCAGATAGCCGAGTACGCCGCGCGTCGTCAGTCCCCGCGCCCATTCATCGAGCGCATCGAGCTTGCCGGCCGCGTAGCAGGCGCCGACCACAGCTCCGATCGAGGTGCCGACCACGACATCCGGCTCGATGCCGTGCTTCGCGAGAACCCTGAGGATGCCGATATGCGCAAATCCGCGCGCGATGCCGCCGCCGAGCGCAAGTCCGACGCTCGGACGCGGTGCAGCGCTTTGCGCGTCGGTCGCTTCGGCTGCGCGGTCGCCGTTCACCGAACGGCGGATGAGACCCTGCAAGACCACGGTTCAATCCTCTCCGCGAAAAGAATCGCGGGATCGCTGTTGCAAGACAAGAGGCTGCATCGGGAAAAAATGCGCCGGACCCGAAACCCCTCGGGTGTCCGCTTACGCGCCGGCCGGGCGCTGCATCCGGAATTCGTATTCGACCACGGCATAATTGTGATAACCGTCGCGTGCGATCGGCCGCATCGCCGCGGTATCGAGGAAGCCGTCGCGGATGAAACGGTCGTCGATATGCACGCCGATCACCTGGCCGAATACGACATGCGCATCGAGCAGGCGCCCGGCCAAATCGGTTGGCTGCATGATCTGCAGCAGCTTGCATTCCAGCGCGCAGGGCGAGGCGGCAACGCGCGGTGGCTTGACAAGGCGCGACGGCGCGGCCTCGAGCCCGGCCGCCTTCATCTCGTCGACGCCGCGGGGCAACGGGGCCGAGGTCGCATTCATCGCCTCGCGCAAGTCGAAGGTTGCCAGATTGCAGACGAACTCGCCGGTCTCGCGGATGAAGGCCAGCGAATCCTTGCGGCCTTCGCTGGAGAACATGACGACCGGCGGGCGGCTCACCACCGCATTGAAGAAGGAATAGGGTGCGAGATTAATCTCGCCTGCTGCGCTGATCGAACTGATCCAGCCGATCGGCCGCGGCGCGACAATGGCCTTGAAGGGATCGCGCGGCAGTCCGTGATCGTTCCTGCGGGCGTCGTAGAACATCCGCTATGCGCCGAACCGCGTGACAATCTGCGATAGCTCCGGTCGGGGCCGGTCTTCCGGCGGGCGCGCCGGCATGCCGATATGGACGAAGCCTGCGATGCGTTCGTGCTCGGACAGCCCCATCGCGCGCAGGATGCGTGGATCGTAGGCATACCATTCCGTGATCCAGTTTGCGGCATAGCCGAGCGCATGGGCCGCGGTCACAAGGTTCATGGTGGCGGCGCCCGCCGAGAGCACCTGCTCCCATTCCGGAATCTTGGCATGTGCAGCTGCGCGGCTGACCACCGCGACGACCAGTGGGGCGCGGGCCAGCCGATTGCGCTCGAAGGCGACCTGGTCGGCCGTTGCATCCGGCCGGTCCGCCTGAAACGCTTCGGCGATGATCTCGCCGGCTTTGGTCCGTGCCTCGCCCTCGAACAGGATGAAGCGCCACGGCGTGAGCTTGCCGTGGTCGGGTACCCGCGACGCAATCGTCAGGATCGTATCGATGTCGGCAGCGGACGGTGCCGGACCGGTCATCTCAATCGGCTTGACGGAACGGCGGGTGGTGAGAAGCGTCAGGGCGTCGGGCATAGGTTGCGGCTAGCACAGGAGCGCTTGTTCATACAATCGCCGGATGCGGGGGCGCAGGCTTGAATTCGCCGCGATTTGCGCCGAAAACCTGACACCATGAGAGCGAGGGGAGCGACAGCCGGCAGTGTTGGAGCGCGGATGGCGTTTGCCGTCGCGCTTCTTGTGTGCAGTGGCTTCGCCTCGCAATCGCAGCCGTTTACCGGAACGACGGCGCCCGTCGGCCCGGCAATGGGCGAGCCGCAGAATCTCGCGCCGCCGGGCAATCGTGCAGCGCCGGGGCCGTCCGATGTGCTGCGGCCGCCGGCGCCGATTCCGGTGCCGGTCGCGCCGCTGCCGGCGCCGCCGCAGGTGGAGCGGGCACCCTCGGCACCCGTGCCACAGCCGGCGCTTGCCCCGGTGGTCCCTGCGGGGCAGGTGGCGCTTTATCTCAGCGCACGATTCGGGCGCGATCTGCCGCAGGTACCAGGCGGCATCGTCTGGCGAATCTTCCCCGACCGGCCCGATGCGACGGGCGCCATGCGGCCGATCCGCGAAGACAAGTCAGCCTCGCCGATGCTGTTCCTGCCGCCCGGCAGCTACATCGTGCATGCCACGATGGGGCACGCGCATACGCTCAAGAAGGTGCAATTGCGGACGGAAACCGTTCGCGAAGTTTTTGAACTCCCCGCGGGCGGCATCCGGATCGAGGGCAGGGTCGGGGATGCACGCATCCCGCCCTCGCAAATTCACTTCGACATTTTCCGCGGCAGCCAGTTCGAGCAAGGCGACAAGCGCCCGGTGCGCCAGAATGTGCTGACCGGCGAGGTGCTGCTGGTGCCGGAGGGCACCTATCACATCGTCTCCCATTACGGCGACGGCAATGCCGTGGTGCGCTCCGACATCCGCGTGCAGGCGGCAAGGGTCACCGATGTCACCGTCAATCACAGGGCTGCCATTGTCACGCTCAAGCTCGTTGCGACCGGCGGCGGAGAGGCGCTCGCCAATACGCAATGGTCGGTGCTGACGCCGGGCGGCGACGTCATCAAGGAATCGATCGGCGCCTTTCCGCGCGTCGTGCTGGCGGAGGGCGACTATCGCGTGATCGCCCGGAACGAAGGCCGGTCTTTCCAGCACGACTTCAACGTGACGCCGGGCGTCGATCGCGAAATCGAGGTCGTTGCACGATGATCGAGGCTTGCGCAACGCCGGGAAGGTGAGGCGATCCGGAGGCGGCTTTGCGTCGTTCGCTTGCTTGTCTTGTCGGGCTTTTCGTGGCTCTGCCGCTCGGAGATCTTGCCGCTTCAGACGCGCGCGCCCCGGACGCGCGTGCTTTGGACACCATGGTCGCGCCCGACATCGCGCGGATGAAAGCCGAATACCGGCGCCCGCCACTGCGTCCGCCGGACAATCCGGCGCTGGTCGCACTCGGCCGCGACCTGTTCTTCGATCCGGTCATCTCCGCCTCGGGCAAGACGGCCTGCGCGTCCTGCCACCGGCCCGAACTCGGATTTGCGGCAAACGAGTCACGCAGCATCACCGATTCCGGGCGGCCGACGCAGCGCAAGACACAGACCCTGCTCGGCATCGGTCATGCCCGTCCGCCCTTCGACTGGGACGGACAGCACGCCACACTCGAAGCGCAAGGCGTCGCCTCGATCGGGACCGGGTCGATGTCGATGTTCGCCACACCCAACGAGGTGAAGGTGGACGACATTGTCGCGCGCCTGCGCAGCGATGACCGGTATGTATCCAAATTCGCCACGGCACTGCCCGGCCGCCCGATCAATCTGGACAATGTGGTTATCGCGCTGGCCGCCTTTCAGCGCAGCATCGAGCCGGGGATCGCCCCGTTCGACCGCTGGGTCGAAGGCGACGAAACCGCGATCTCGGACGCTGCGAAGCGCGGCTTCGTGCTGTTTCACACTGAAGCAGCCTGCGCCGGCTGCCATCACGGCTGGCGCTTCACCGACGATGCTTTCCACGATGTGGGTATCGCCACGAAAGATCGCGGACGCGGTGCCGCGCTCAAGCACGATCCGCGCATGCAATTCGCCTTCAAGACTCCGACGCTGCGATCGGTGGCGCTGCGCGCGCCCTATCTGCACGATGGCAGCGCCGCGACGCTGCGCGATGTGATCGATCTCTACACCAAAGGCGGCATCGACAGGCCGAGCCGCTCGCCGATGATCAATCCGTTCGATCTGAGCGAACAGGAGCGCGACGACCTGGTCGCCTTCCTGCACACGCTGACAGCGGACGCCGTTTATCGCTGACCTCGCCGGACGGCCCGACAATGAGCCGGCCCGGGACTTAACGCGGAACGATCGTGCCCACGACATCGTAGATGACCGGAACGCCATCCACGGTTCGCGGCAGCGCGTCCGGATTCGAGGGCTGCTTGCGCAAATTCACCTTGAGCGCCGGATCGCCTTGGGTCATGGCGATGCCGATGCCGGCCACCTCCACGTCCTTTGGAACGATCTCGGCGAAGCGCTTCTTGGCCCGCCTGACCGCATTCAGCTTGTCGTTGTCCATGCCCCAATTTAGGGGACCGGCAGCACGATTGCGAGCTTGCTCAGAACCGGTGCGATCGGATTTGCGTAGGTGAGGCCCCGGTTGTTGGACCCGCCGGTCTCACTTCCGGCGAACAAAAGACCGCACGCATTCATGTTTTCGTCCAGGATCAGCGAGCCGGAATCGCCCCCGGAACTGAACGGTCCGCTTCCGGTGGATTCGATCTCGATCTGGTCGTCGAACGATATCGATCCGACATCGTATGACACCGCGACATCGTCGAGTTCGGTGGCCGTGATGCGGCCGCGCGTGAGCCCCGTGGTGCGGCCGACTTTTGACACCGCAATCGGCTGCAGAATTGGCTCCGTACGCACACCCGCCAAGGTTCCGAGGGCATCGTAATTCAGCGGGTCGCAATCCACGCCCTTCTTGAGCACGGCGATCGCCGCATCCATCTGATTTTTGCCGTTCGGCTTCAGGTCCACCCATTTGGCAAGGGTCGCAATCGCGTCTTTCGGCCGCTTCCCGTTGTCGTAGTTTCCGGGTTGCAGGATGGCCTCGCCGGCTTTCGCGTCGTTCTCGTTGGCGAGAACGTGATTGTTGCTCAGGATGACGATCTTGCCCGACTTTTTCTCCTGCGCGAAGGCGCCGATGGTGCCGGCGGTGATGCGGAAATGCCCGGTCGATCCGCCGGGCCGCACAGGTCGCAAGCGCGACCGGTACCATGGACCGGCATGCTTGGCGATGCGTCCCACAAAGCGGATGTCTACCTCGTCGCGGGCCCGCTTGCGGATGGTGTCGAGCAGGGTCTCGGAACGCTCCAGCGAATGCCGCTGAAGCCGCACAGCAAGCCGGACATCGGTCTTCCTGGTGCCGGGCGCGACCCCGAGTGCCAGAAGCGGCCGCGCCCTGGTCTGCTTGTCGAGCGAGAACGTGGTGATGGAAAAGCCGCCGGCGCGCTCGATGGCGGCGACCGCCGGCGGCACCACGTCCGCGGCGATTTCCTGCTTGAGTGCGCGAACGGATTCGATGTGCATGCGATCGCCCTCCCGGAGATCGTCATGCAATCATAGATTGCATATATCCGCAATGTATATAATTAAGATATTGGAGGACTGCTCCGGCTTCCGGTCACACCGCAGTCCAGCCGCCGTCATGGGCGATGACCTGGCCGGTGACGTAGCTCGACGCATCGCTGGCGAGATAGATGACCAGCCCGCGCAATTCCTTCGCGTCGCCGCGCCGGCCCATCGGGGTGCCGGCCATGATCGCCTGCTCAAAGCGCTCTTTATCCTGCGCGCTCCACTTGTCCTTGAAATGGTCGGCAAGCCTTGTGCCTGCACCCTGCCAGCCCGGCGCGATCGCGTTGGCGCGGATCTTGTCCCTGGCATATTCCGCTGCGATCTGTCTGGTCAGGCCGGAAAGGCCGGCTTTGGTCGCGGCATAGGCGGCGCCCGACACCGGGAAGCCCGGATAAAAACCGCCCAGCCCGATCAGGGAGGCGATGTTGATGATCGAGCCCGCGCCTGCCTCCAGCATCAGCGGGAGCACCGCGCGCGTCACCAGAAAGGGGCCGTGCAGGTTGACGTCGATGACCCGCCTCCAGTCCGCGGTGTCGACCTCATGCAGCCGCTTGGGATACGGCGCCACCCCGGCATTGTTGACCAGCACGTCGAGCTTGCCGTGCGAAGACTTCACCGCGCGGCCGAGATGGGCGATCTCCTCTTCGCGGGTGACATCGAATAAAATCCGCGAGGCCTTGCCGCCGCCGCTCTGGATGATCGAGACCGTCTCGGTCACCCAGCCCTTGTCGCGATCGGCGCAGATCACGTCGGCGCCGGCTTCCGCAAGTCCGATCGCCATCTCGCGGCCAAGGCCCGAACCGGCACCGGTGACCAGCGCCACTTTCCCGTCGAGCCTGAACAGCTCGACCGACATCACGCCGCCCTGGCGAGCTTGGCGCGCCGCAGGTCCGGCGGCATGGCTTCGTCGGCGAGCATGGCAAGCGCCTGATCGAGCGGCATCACCTGCTGGCCCTCCTTGCCGAGACGGCGGATCGAGACCGTGCGTTCGGCGGCTTCCTTCTTGCCGACCACCAGCAGCGCCGGGACTTTCGCAAGCGAATGCTCGCGCACCTTGTAATTGATTTTCTCGTTGCGCAGGTCGGTCGAAACCCGAAGTCCCATCGCGGTCGCCATGCGCGCCATCTCTGCGGCGTAGTCGTCGGCATCGGACACGATGGTGCAGATCACCGCCTGTTTCGGCGCGAGCCAGAGCGGCAGGTGGCCGGCATAATGCTCCAGCACCACACCGAGGAAGCGCTCCATCGAGCCGCAGATGGCGCGATGAATCATCACCGGAATCTGCTTCGATCCGTCGGGTGCGATATAGAAGGCCTCGAACCGTTCCGGCAGGTTGAAATCGACCTGCGTGGTGCCGCATTGCCAGTCTCGGCCGATGGCATCGCGCAGCACATATTCGAATTTCGGTCCGTAGAACGCGCCTTCGCCCGGATTGATCGCAGTTTTGATCTTGCCGTTCCCGCTCCTGACCTCGATCTGCTTCAGCACATCCTGCATGATGTTTTCGGCGTGATCCCAGGCCTCATCGGAGCCGACGCGCTGCTCGGGGCGGGTCGAGAGCTTCACCGTCATCTCGCCCTCGAAACCGAAATCGGCGTAAGTTGACAGGATCAGATCGTTGATCTTGAGGCATTCCTCCGCCATCTGCTCCGGCGTGCAGAACACATGGGCGTCGTCCTGGGTGAAGGCGCGCACCCGCATCAGTCCGTGCAGTGCGCCGGACGGCTCGTAGCGATGCACGATGCCGAATTCGGCGAGCCGCAGCGGCAACTCTCGATATGAGCGCAGGCCGTGCTTGAAGATCTGGATATGGCCGGGGCAGTTCATCGGCTTGATCGCGAAGACGCGCTCGTCGTCGGTGTGATCGCCCGCCGATTTCGCCATGAACATGTTTTCGCGGAACCAGCCCCAGTGGCCGGAGGTCTCCCACAGCGACTTGTCGAGCAATTGCGGCGCGTTCACCTCGGCGTAATCGCCCTTCAGGCGGCGGCGCATATAGGCGACGATTTCCTGGAACATGGTCCAGCCGGCCGGATGCCAGAACACCGTGCCGGGACCCTCTTCCTGGAAATGGAACAGATCCATCTCGCGGCCGAGCTTGCGGTGATCGCGTTTCTCGGCCTCTTCCATGCGGTGCAGGTAATCGTCCAGCTCTTCCTGTTTCGCGAAGGCGGTGCCGTAAATGCGCGACAGCATCTCGCGGTTTGAATCGCCGCGCCAATAGGCGCCCGCCACCTTCATCAGCTTGAAGGCATTGCCGATCTTGCCGGTCGAGGTCATGTGCGGGCCGCGGCACAGATCGAACCAGTCGCCCTGCTTGTAGATCTTGATCTGCTGGTCTTCCGGAATCGCATCGACCAGCTCGACCTTGAAGGTCTCGCCCATGTCGCGGAACACGCGCTTAGCCTCGTCGCGCGACCACACCTCCTTGGTGAACGGCTTGTCGCGCGCGATGATCTCGCGCATTTTCTTTTCGATGAGCGGCAGGTCTTCCGGGGTGAACGGCTGGTTGCGGAAGAAGTCGTAATAGAAACCGTTCTCGATCACCGGGCCGATGGTGACCTGGGTGCCGGGCCAGAGCGATTGCACAGCTTCCGCCAGAACATGCGCGCAATCGTGCCGGATCAGTTCCAGCGCGCGCGGGTCGTCGCGATTGATAAATTCGATCTTCGCGTCCCTGACGATCGGATCGGCGAGATCCATGACTTCGCCATCGAGCGCCATCGCAACGGTGCGCTTTGCGAGCGAGGGCGAGATGCTCTTGGCAATCTCGAGGCCGGAAATCCCTTGCGGAAATTCCCGGCGGGCGCCGTCGGGGAAGGAGAGGGTCACGGTGTGGGATGCGGGCGAGGCGCCCGCGATGCCGGCTTCGGCCATTTTGGTCTCCGGTTGCTCACTCCCGCGAACGAGCGCGGGTAAGCGATGTGAAGACCGGGATATAGCAGGCGAAGCGGGGAGGGCAATTGGTTTGCAGACACAGAGCTCTGCCCGGCCCCGTTGCTGGGCCGGCGCGGGCGCACGGCGCCTCGGTTCACATGTCTGTCCTCGGCCAGAGGCCATGGGCTCTCAGCCAAGCCCTTGGCCTCGGTCGCGATGGCGAGAACGCATGAGCAGCTGGTGAGGCGCCTGTTGAATCGGGCGGGATGGGCGCAAAGGACCACGGCGGATGGCGGCTTAGGGGGGACACGATCCCAATTCCGTTCGCGGGATTTTGCCGCATGGCGCTTGGCCGGGCCAATGCCAGATCACTGCGATATGCCGCGCTTCCGCCATGACTGGCTGTAAGCTCGGCCTGACCCGGATGTGCCGCGCATGATCGCCCGCCTGCTCCCCCTGTTTGTTGCCGCCTTGCTCCTGCCGCACCCGGCGCTTGCGCAGCCGGCCGCTCCGGGCGTCAAGCCGGGCACGCAGCAAGGCGCCAGGCCAAGCGCCAAGCCAAGCCCAAAGCCGAGCGCAAAGCCTTCAACGCGGTCCGCGCCAAATTCCGCGCCGAAATCGCGCAATGCCTTCAAGCACGAGCCGATGATCTTCTTCGTCGCCAAGGGCGGGCCGGATGCCTGCGGTCCGGGCTGCGACACCTGGATCGGCGCCGAAGGCACGTTCGATCCACAGGTCCATGAGCGCCTGAGCGCGTTCCTTAACGTCCCGGCGCATCGCAATCTGCCGATCTTCTTTCATTCGCCAGGCGGCGAATTGCAGCCCTCGATCGCAACCGGCAATGTGCTGCGCGAGCGGCGCATGACCGCGGGCATCGGCCAGACCATTCCCGACGGCTGCCGGGAGCGGCCGCGGGCGGATGCCGCCTGCCGCAAGCGCATGGCGTCGGGGCGCGTGCTGCCGGCGAGGCTCAAGGTCGAGAACGGCATCTGCGCCTCCGGATGCGGCTATGCGCTGATCGGGGCCTCGACCCGGCTGATCGGTCCCGGCGCCAAATTCGGGGTGCATGCCAGCCGGCTGGTCCCGCGGCCCGCGCCAGGCGGAGCGCGGGTCGATGTCAGCGCCGCCGCCAGCCGGGAGGCCGAGGGCCAGTCCTACGACCTGCTCAAGCAATATGTGGTCCTGGCTGGCGTCGATCCGGCGCTGATCGACGTGGCCCGCAAGACGCCCCATGACCGTGTGCATTGGCTGAGCCGCGACGAGCTGCAACGGCATGGCGTCATGCCGGGGCCGTCCTACGAGACGCCATGGCTGCGTATTCCGCTGCCGGACGCAAAATTCACGGTGGTGAAGTCGCTGACCCAGCTGTCCCGCGACGGGCGCGAGGAGCACCGGACCACGACCATCGGCATCGATTGTACGCCGGGCCAGCGTCCGTTCATCACCGTTCGGCGCGAGTTGCCGGCCTATGAGACGGGTGCTGAGCTGGCCCTGCGGATGTCGGCCGGGGAGGCCTTCAGTCTGACGTTCCACGAGGGTCGGCGGGCCGACGCGGCAACCGAATTGCGGGTGCAACCGGTGGCGACCGATGCGCTGGCCCGGGCGGCGTCGAGCGAGGCCATCGTGCTGCGCGAGGAGCGGGGCCCCTTCATCCGCGAAACCCGGCTGTCGACAAAAGGGCTCGCCGAAGCGCTGGGTGGCGGGCCGAAAGGCTGCGGCCGGTTCTGATCAAAAAAATTGGTCGGCGTTGGAACACTCGTGAACCTTCGGCGTTGTCGCCCGGCGCTCGCTGTAGAGGCGGCCGGGCCGGTTCAGCCTGGCCCACCGCCGGCGCCGCCGCTTGATCGCCGCCCGGACCCTGATGGACATAGCCCGACATTCTGCCATCCGGTCGCTGCGGCTCGCCATGCTGGCCGCGGTGGTGCTGCCGATCGTCCTGTTCGTGTTCCTGGCGGTGGCCAATTATCGCGACACCGCACATGTCGCAGACGAGCGGCTCGAGCGGACCGTCAATATCCTGCAGGAACATGCGCTCAAGGTGTTTGAGACCATCGAGCGCAGCATCTCCGAGACCAACGAGATCGTGCGCGGCATGTCGGATGCCGAGATTGTCGCCGACGAGGCGCACCTGCACGGCCGGCTCAACCGGCTGGTCCGGACGATGCCGCAATTCAAGTCGCTCTGGGTGTTCGGGCCCGACGGCAGCGCATTGGTGAATTCTCTCGCATTTCCGCAACCGCCGGGCCTCAACTTTGCCGACCGCGACTATTTCCGTGCGCATCTTGGATGGGACGAACAGCTATTCGTCGGGGAAGTGCTGCGGCCGCGCGATCCCTATCCGGGGGAGGACTTTTTCAGCGTCAGCCGGGCGCGTCCGCGGCCGGATGGCCGCTTTCGCGGCGTGATCCAGCTCTCGATCCGGCCGAGCTATTTCGAGCAATTCTTCGGCAAGCTGCAATCGGCCTATCCGGGCGGCTATGCCGCACTGGTGCGCGAGGACGGCGCGGTGCTGGCACGCCATCCCGCTTTCGGTCCCAATGCAGCGCGGCCGATGACCACGCCGGTCACCGGGCCGATGCGCGCCAGTCCGGGCGGCGGATTCCTGACCCGGGTGTCGGCCGCCGACGGCGTGGAGCGGCGCATCGCCTGGAAGAAATTGCCGGACCTTCCGGTTTATGTGATCGCGGGAACCGAAACGTCGGCGGTCCGCGCCGAATGGCTGCGCACCATCGCCGGCTATCTCCTGTTCGGGCTGCCGGTCACCGCGCTGCTGCTGGGCGCGATCTGGATTGCGCTGGAGCGGACCCGCCGTCTCTACCAGGAAGCGTCGCGGCGCGTCGCCGCCGAAGATGCGCTGCGTCAGGCCCAGCGGATGGAGGCGATCGGACAATTGACCGGCGGCGTCGCGCACGACTTCAACAACATTCTGATGATCGTGAAGGGCAATGTGCACCGGCTGCGCCGCGATCTCTCCGACCCGAAACTCTTGCGCAAGCTGGAGATGATCGACACCGCCTCGCAGCGCGGCGAAACGCTGGTGCGCCAGCTCCTGACCTTCTCGCGCAAGCAGAATCTCACGCCCGCGGTGATCGATCTGGCCGAGCGCGTGCGCGATATCCGCTCGCTTCTTGGTCCCTCGCTGCGCGGCGACATCGACATCCGCATCGACGTGCCCGCAACCATAGCGCCGGTGCGCGTCGACCAGAGCGAGCTTGAACTCGCCCTGCTCAATCTCGCGGTCAATGCCCGCGACGCCATGCCCAAGGGCGGGACGATCGAGATCACGGTGCGGCCGGTGCGGCTGCGCGGGGATGCAGCCCATGACAAGCTCGCCGGCGACTTCATCGCACTGTCGGTGTCCGATACCGGATGCGGTATTCCGCGCGAGATCGTCGGCCGGATTTTCGAGCCCTTCTTCACCACAAAGGATGTCGGAAAGGGCACGGGGCTCGGCCTCAGCCAGGTCTATGGCTTTGCCAAGCAAAGCGGCGGCACCGTGACGGTGTCGAGCAGTGTCGGGCAGGGCACGGTCTTCACGCTTTATCTGCCGCGCTCGCATGAGGCGCCGCAGCGTTCGGCCCCGCTGCGCATCGGAGACGACGCTCCGGTCGCGGCCGGTTCGGTTCTCGTCGTCGAGGACAATACCGAAGTTGCCGATATCGCAACCGCACTTCTCAACGAACTTGGTTATCAGGTGACGCGGGTCGCCAGCGCGCAGACCGCGCTCGACGTGCTGGCCAGCGGAGAGCGCTTCGATCTCGTCTTCTCCGACGTGGTGATGCCCGGCGGCATGAATGGCGTGGAACTCGCGCATCGCATCGGCAAGGACTATCCCGGTCTGCCGGTGGTGCTGACCACCGGCTATTACAATGCGGGCGACAAGCCTTTGCCGCGCGGCCTGCCGGTCGTTCGCAAGCCCTACGACATCGCCGAGCTGAAAAAGGCGGTCTCCGCGGCGACCGAGGCCGGGCAACCGTCCCGGCCGCGGCGCGTGGCGGCCGGATAACGCAAAGCGCGGTCACATCCGCGTCAGCGATCGATACCATGCTTCGCCGCTATGGCGTGGTGTGATAGGCGGACACCCGATGACCGCTCAGCAGCTCTGGCGCGACCGCCGCGGGCGCATCTCCGCCTTGCGGATTGCTGCGCTCCTTTTTCTGCTGGTGCCGGTGGCGCTCGCGGCCGATGCCTGGCTGTCGCACAAGCTCGCGCCGCGGCTGCTCAACGATCTCGTGCATCGCACGGGCTATTGGGCGCTGATCTTCATGCTGGTCGCGCTGGCGATCACGCCCCTGCGCCACACCGGACGATTTTCCGGTCTGATCGATATAAGGCGCATGATCGGTGTCGGCGCCTTCGTCTATGCGACGCTGCATATTTTGCTCTACATTGCCGACGAGCGCTTTGATCTCGTCAAGGTCGGCCTCGAAATCGTGAAGCGGCTTTATCTCACCATTGGCCTGATCGCGTGGCTCGGCCTGCTGGCGCTTGCCGTCACCTCGAACGATAGGATGGTGAAACGGCTTGGTGCGCTGCGCTGGCGGCGCGTCCACCAGGCGACCTATGTCGTGGCGCTCCTGTCGCTGGTGCATTTCTTCCAGCAGACCAAGGCGGACTTCACCTTGCCGGCGACCATCAGCGGCCTGTTCGGCTGGCTGATGGTTTATCGGGGCGTGGCGGCTTGGCGGGGGAAGGATCTGTCGACGCTGACGCTCCTTGTGATGACGCTGTTTGTCGCGCTCGCAACCTTCCTTGGCGAAGCGATCGGCATCGCGCTCTGGTACAAGGTGTCGCCGATGACAGTGCTGCGCACGGTGTTCGACGTCGATCTGGCGATCCGGCCGGGCTGGTACGTGCTCGGCGCCGGACTTGCGGTCTGTCTGCTCGACCTGGTGCGCTCGCGCTTTCCCGATGCACGCGGCCCCGCGAACGGTGCCGCCCGTCAGGTTCCGGCCAGTGGCGGCGTTTCGTTGGTCGAGCGCCAGCGCGCATAACGCCACGGCAGATACCAGCGCGCCTCACCCGGCTTTTCCGGCGGCACGAAATCGAGCCCCGAGGTTCCGTAAGGATGACAGCGGCACAGCCGCCCGAGCGTCATCCATCCACCCGCCCACAGGCCGTGCCGTTGCAGGGCTTCATCGCCGAATTCGGAACAGGTCGGCAGGTGCCGGCAGTGAAATCCGATCAATGGCGACAGCGTATAGCGGTACGCACGGATCAGCGCACGGCCGGCGCTGCGTGGTGCGTTGCGGACACACCGCACGAGATTCGATCCGGAGCCGGGTTCCAGGATTCTGCGATCGGGCATGGGCGTCATCGTCAATCGTCCCAGAAATCGCACGGAAAAGGAACTTCCGGCGAGGTTCCAACGCGACACCAGGACGACAAATTTACCTCGCAGTGCAGCACTCTCTTCTGGACGCGAATCCGGGTCGCATATTAAAAATTACATCAGGGTGACGGGCGGTCCTGCTTCACCGGCGGAGAACACGCCGGGGCCATAACGGTACGGGGCGGCCGGGTAACCGGGGGAGTTTCATGAAGCTGCGCCAGTTGGGTGCGGTGGCACTGGGATGCCTTTTCGTTTCGTTTGCCGCACCGGTCGCCGAAAGTGATCCGGCCCGTTCGGCACCGATGCGGTTTACGCTGCATCAGGAAACCGGCAATTGTGGCGCAGCGTGCCGGACCTTCATCGCTGCGACCGGGATGATCCGGGCCGACACGGTCCGCGACTTCGAACTGTTCGCCGCCAGACATCCCCTGCGCGGCGCCACCATCGTTCTGAATTCCGAGGGCGGATCCGTGCATGGCGCGATCGCGCTTGGCCGCGCCATCCGCAAACTCGAGATGACCACCACGGTTGGGCGCGCTGTTCCGGTCAGGGGAGCTGCGGATTCGCGCGCGGCCACCATTGTGTCCCGCGCCGATTGTGAATCGATGTGCGCCTTCCTCCTGCTGGCGGGTACCAAGCGGATCGTACCGGCCGAGGCGCGGGTGCGCGTCCATCAGATCTGGCTCGGCGACCGCAGGGACGACGCCGCCGCCGCCAGCTACAGCGCCGAAGATCTTGTGCTGGTGCAGCGCGATATCGGCAAGCTCGCCCAATACACCATCGAAATGGGCGGCAGTGTCGAGTTGCTGGAATTGTCGCTTCGCATACCGCCCTGGGAGCCGATGCGCGTGCTCACGCGCGACGAGATGCGGCGGATGAATGTCGACAATTCCGACGTCACCGACGCGCGCGCCTTGCCGCAGCAGCCTCCGGCAGACGCCACCTCTGCGCCGCTGCCGGTCAAGCGCATCAGCTTTGACGCGCCGCGCGATCGCGGATGGGTCATGGCCGAACGCACGGACGGGACCGTCCTCACGCGCCGGCATCCTTTGACTGTCGAAGGCGAGCACCGCGGCACCATCGAACTCAGCTTTGCGTGCGGCGAAAAGAGCGGCGAATTCGACTTGCTCTACAAGGAAACCCGGCGCGGCACCGACGGCGCCGTGACCGGGCCGCAGCGCAGCGTCGCGTTGCGGTTGTTGAACACCATCGTGCCGCTGAAGCCTGCCGGGATGCGGCCTGCGGACAGCCCGGCCGAGACGACGTTTTCGGCAGGCGGAATCGTGACAGCCGACATGCTCAAGAGTTTTGCGCAATCGGCCATGCGCTCGATCGTGATCGAAACCGTATCGGGCGAGAGCGATGTTGCCGTGATCCGTATTGGCAATGCCGGCGCCGCCGCGAGCCTGGCGCCGTTCCTGTCAAGCTGCACGCAGCGGCCCGGCCGGGCCGAGCACGCGGGATTGCAGGCCGGCGCGCGGTGACCGCCGGCTGCTTGCGGCTATGCCGGCTGACGCAGGCTATTCGGCAGCTTCCACCGCGGCGGCGCGCTTTTTCTCGATCTGCTCGATCGCCGACACCACGGCATCGAAGGTCAGCATGGTCGAGGCGTGGCGCGCCTTGTAGTCGCGCACCGGTTCCAGCACTGCGATATCGGCCCATTTGCCGTCCGGCGGGGCGCCGTTTTCCTTGAGCATGCGGCGGACCGACTCGCGCAGGGCGCGCAATTCCCCGGCATCCGCGCCGATCACATTGCGGGCCATGATCGAGGAGGAGGCCTGGCCAAGCGCGCAGGCCTTCACGTCATGGGCGAAGTCGACCACGGTGTCGCCGTCCATTTTCAAGTCCACGGTGACCGTGGACCCGCACAATTTGGAATGGGCGGTGGCGCTGCCATGCGCGTCCGGCAGGCGTCCGATCCGGGGAATCGAGCCTGCCAGCTCCAGAATCCGGGTATTATAAACGTCGTTGAGCATGAACGGAGCCGATGGTTCGGATCGGGAAAGCGTATTTGTCTTGGTCGGGCAACCGACTATATAGGGCGTCGGGAATGCGGCGTCCAAGCCCGGGAGGAGACGGGCGGCGCGGCCGGCCCGGCGACATCCCGGCTTGAAGCGCCCCCGGCGCGCGCCGGTCGAACGGAGAGACCATGGACGCAATCGTGAAGCCCTGGCCGAAGCATCCCTCGGCGCCTTCCCAGCCGCTCTCCGACCTTGGGCGCGCCGAGCCCTCCGCCAACCGTCCGAGCCGCGAGCAGGCGGAGGAAGCGGTCCGTATCCTGATCGCCTATGCCGGCGACGATCCGGCCCGCGAGGGCGTGCTGGAGACGCCCAAGCGCGTGGTCGACGCCTATGACGAGATGTTCCGCGGCTATTTCGAATCCGCGGCCGACGTGCTCGACAAGACCTTCGCCGAAGGCGCGGCCTATGACGATTTCGTGCTGGTGCGCGACATCACCTTCAATTCGCATTGCGAACACCACATCATGCCGTTCTTCGGCAAGGTGCATGTGGCCTATCGCCCGGTCGACCGGGTGGTCGGGCTGTCGAAGCTGGCGCGGCTCGTCGATGTCTATGCGCATCGCCTGCAGACCCAGGAGCATATGAACGCGCAGATCGTGGCCGCGATCGAGGAAATCCTCAAACCCAAGGGCGTCGCGGTGATGATCGAGGCCGAGCACATGTGCATGTCGATCCGCGGCGTGACCAAGCCCGGCGCGCTGACCGTGACCACGCAGTTCCGCGGCACATTCCGCGACGATCCGAACGAGCAGGTGCGTTTCCTCACCGCGATCCGTTCGGGCCAGCGTTAGTCGAAAAGGCGCAACGCCAAATCCCGGTCATTCCCGCGAAAGCGGGAATCCCGTTACAGTCTATCCACGTGGCGCAACCTGCGCTCGATCCCCGCCCTCGCGGCGACGAGCGCGACATTTTTCTTGGCCAGCCGATGACGACCGACAAAACCGGACTTGAGGAGGGCCTTGAACTCTCCCCCACATTCGACGCCGCGGGCCTCGTCACCGCGGTTGCGACCGATGCCGCGACCGGCGAATTGCTGATGGTCGCGCACATGAATGACGAGGCGCTGGCGAAGACCATCGCCTCGGGCGAGGCGCATTATTACAGCCGCTCGCGCCGCAAGCTTTGGCGCAAGGGGGAAGAGTCAGGTCACACCCAGCGCGTGGTCGAAATCCGGGTCGATTGCGATCAGGACGCCGTGTGGCTCCGGGTGGAGCAGACGGGGCCGGGTGCCTGCCATACCGGGCGGCGCTCGTGCTTCTACCGTGCGGTGCCGCTCGGCCAGAGCGGGGAGGTGCGGCTGGAATTCCGCGACGCCGACAGGGCGTTCGATCCGAAGGCGGCCTACAGCAAGTAGCGCGTCACGATTTCACCCGCCCGAGCAGGATGTTCGCCCGCATCAGATGCGGGCGGTCGTACATCTTGCCGCCGATGCCGACGACTCCTGCGCCAGGCTGGGCCTCGAAAGCGGCCACGATGCTCCGCGCATGGGCGATGGCGTCGGGCGACGGCGTGAACACCTCGTTGATGACCGCGACCTGCGCCGGATGGATCGCCATCTTGGCGGTGAACCCGTCGCGGCGCGCCTCCTCGCATTCGCGGCGCAGCCCCGCATCGTTCCGGAAATCGACATAGACGGTGTCGATCGCGGGCACGCCTGCGGCAGCGGCGCCTGCGAGGCAGAGCGCGCGGGCGAGGCGGTAGGGATCGAGAAAGCGGCCGCTCTCGTCGCGATTGGCCTCGGCGCCGAGTTCGGCCGAAAGATCCTCCGCACCCCAGGTGAGCGCGGCAAGGCGGGAACTCGAACCGGCATAGGTGCCGGTGGTGAAAAGAGAGGCCGCAGTCTCGGTCGCAAGCGCCACAATTGCGATCTCGCTATCCGGCAATCCGGCGAGCGCTTCGCGCGCGTCGAGCTTGGCGTGCAGATGCGTCACCGAGACGCCACCGGCGGCCTTCGGCAGCATGATCGCGTCGGGCCTGCCGGGTACGATGGCGTCGAGGTCGTCGTCCGTCAGCCCGGTATCGAGCGCATTGACGCGGACCAGCAGCTTCTGCGCGCCGCGCTTTGCGCTTTGCAGGAACGCGCGTGCGATGTCGCGCGCCGCAGGCTTGCGGTCCGCCGCGACCGAATCCTCCAGATCGACGATCAGCGCGTCGGCGCCGCTCGACACTCCATTCTCGAGCTTCTTCTCGGAATCGCCAGGGACGAAAAGGAGCGAGCGCATGATTCTTGTTCTCCGTCATTCCGGGCGACCGAGCGAAGCGCGGGAGGCCCGGAATCCATACTGCCTGTGGTGGGCATGGATTCCGGGTTCGCCTGCCTTCGGCAAGCGCCCCGGAATGACACCTCACACCGGCCGCTTCTTGATGAAAGCCTGGCGCTTGCACTCGGCGACCAGCTTGCCGTCCTGGTTGAAGCAGCGGTGGTGCAGTTCGACGATGCCGGCATTGGGCCGCGATTTGGATTCGCGCTTGCCGATAATTTCGGTCGAGGAATGCAGGGTGTCGTTCTCGAAAACCGGATGCGGGAAGCGGGTCTCCTGCATGCCGAGATTGGCGATGGTGGTACCGGTGGAGATGTCGGAGACCGACATGCCGATCATCAGCCCGAGCGTGAACAGGGAATTCATCAGCGGCTGGCCCCATTCGGTCTCGGTGGCGCAGAAATGCCGGTCGATATGCAGGGGCTGCGGATTGAGCGTCATGTTGGAGAACAGCATGTTGTCCATCTGCGTGACGGTCCGGTAATAGCGGTGCTCGTAGGTCCGGCCGACCTCGAAATCCTCGAAGTAAAGTCCGCCGCGCGGATGACGCTGTGGCTCATTCATTGACACTTCCTCCAACCTCGCCGGCCGCGACGCGGCGGTTCCCATTAAGAGTCCGTTTACCATAATTCGTCACAGTCGCGACGGTCCGGAACAGGCAGGCGCAGCCGAGAGACCGGAAAGGAAACGCAGCAGCATGGCGGGCGAAGCCATTACCGCGGCGGGAGCGACAGGGGCGTCAGGGGCAACGTCGGTCACCGCAGCGATCCGCAAGGCGTCGGAGGTCACCGGCGCGAGCTTCGGCTATCTGCTGGCCACCGCCAAGGTTGAGTCGAACCTCAATCCGAACGCCGCGGCCAAGACCTCATCGGCCGGCGGCCTGTTCCAGTTCATCGACCGTACCTGGCTCGGCACCCTGAAGGAGGCCGGGCCGCTGCTGGGCTATTCGCGCTATGCCGACGCCATCACGCGGACCGGCGACGGACGCTATGTCGTCTCCGACCCGGCGATGCGCCGCGAGATCATGGCGCTGCGACAGGATCCGACCGCCAACGCGCTGATGGCTGGCGTCTTCACCAATTCCAACGCCAGGCACCTGACCAACAAGCTCGGCCGCGCGCCGAGCGACGGCGAATTATACATGGCGCACTTCATGGGTGCGACCGGCGCGGCGCGGTTGATCACGGCGGCAGAGAATAATCCGGGCGCGGTTGCCGCGCATTCGTTCCCTGCGGCGGCCAAGGCCAACCGCTCGATCTTCTTCGACAAGTCCGGGCGCGCGCGCAACTTTGCCGAGGTCACGCGCAACCTCTCGGGCCGTTACGATGTCGCGGCATCGCGGGTCGCACGTATCAATATAGCGGACGCAGCACCCAGTGCGGCCTTTGTCGGGGAAACCGCGCGGGTGGCGCGCGCCTATCAGGTCGTCGATACCGCGAGCCGTGCGACCGCGGTGCAGAGCGTCGCCCTGAACCAGCCCGCAGGCTATGCCCAGCCGGCAGCGGTCCCGCCGGCCGCCCCGCACGCCGTGGCGCAACGCCCGGTGCCCGGAGAGCGGACCTTCCACAATCCTTATCGGGCAGCGGGCCGCCAGCCGGTCTCGTCTGCCGTCGCCGAACTCTGGGCGCCGCAAAGCCGCACCCGCACCGTGCAGCAGGAGCAGGCACGTCATATCGCCGCCGATCTGCAGCGGCGGGCGCGCCCGCAGCCAGCCGAAGAGGCGGCGCAGAACGCGCGCAGCGCGCAGACCGCGCAGGCGGTCTCGGTCGCACAGGCCGTGCCGGCGGCCCAGGCCGCAGAGCCCGGCGCCGGCAGTCTTGGTCTCTTCCAGGATATGAGGCCCGACGTGCGCTCGCTGTTCACCCACGGCGTGCGGGGCTAGCGGCAGCCGGCGGGCCGTCCGTCACACACATCTGCGGCGAGTTCCTCGCGCGTTAAAACTCCAGCAATAATCGCAAAGATTTATGGTGAACCCTTTGTTAAGGGCCGCGCGGTACGATTGTGATCAAGCCGGCGGGGACGTCGTCGTGTCAGCGTTTTGAGCCAGAGATGATCGTCAGACAGTTTCTCTTTTGGTTGCGTAGTGCCCCCGCCGGCGAACGAGCCGAGGCGACCGGCGCACTGGCCCGCGCCTATCTCTACGCCGATCTCTCCGACGACGATCTCGCCGCCGCCGAAGGCGCGATGACCATGCTGCTCGACGATCCGTCGCCGCTGGTTCGGAGCGCGCTCGCCGAGGTGCTGGCGCCGAGCGAATATGCGCCCGCTTCTGTCATCTATGCCCTCGCGGCGGATCAGCCCGAAATCGCGTCGATGGTGCTGGAGCGTTCGCCGCTCCTGGTCGATGCCGATCTGGTCGATGCGGTGGCGACCCAGGGCAAGCAGGCGCAATGCGCGATTGCGCGGCGCGCGCTTCTGCCGCGCTCTGTGTCCGCCGCGATCGCCGAAGTCGGCACCGCCGAGGCCTGTCTCGAACTTCTGGAGAATCAGGACGCCGAAATCGCATCCTTCTCGATCGACCGTATCGTCGAACGGTTCGGACATCTGGCGCCGATCCGCGAGGTTTTGCTGGCGGGCGAGGGTCTGTCGGTCGCGACGCGTCAGGCGCTGGTCGCCAAACTGTCGGAGACGCTCGCCAGTTTTGTCGTTGCCCGCGACTGGCTGAGTGAGGACCGCGCGCGCCGCGTTGTCAAGGAAGCCTGCGAAAAGGCGACGGTTGCGCTTGCCGCGCAGACCGCGACCGAGGAAGTCCGGCCGCTGATCCGGCATCTGCGCGAAAGCGGACAGCTCACCGCCGGTCTGGTCCTGCGCGCGCTCCTGTCTGGTAACGTGACGATGTTCGAGGAAGCACTGGCCGATCTGTCCGGCGTGCCGCTGTCGCGGGTGTCGCGGCTGGTGCATGACGGGCGCAGCGCCGGGTTTCGCGCGCTCTACGACAAGGCCGGTCTTCCGGCGAGCGCCTATCCGGCTTTCCGCGAAGCGATCGCGACCATGCAGGAGGACGGCTTCCTCGGCGATATTGCGGGTTCGGCGCGGCTCAAGCGGCGGATGATCGAACGCGTCCTGACGCGTTGCGCCGGTACGGATGCGGCCGAGATCGCGCCGCTTTTGATGCTGCTGCGGCGGTTTGCCACCGAAGCCGCGCGCGAGGAGGCGCGGATGTTCTGCGAGGATCTGGTGGAGGGCGCGCTGCCGGAGCCGGAGCGGCGGATGATCGCGGCCTGACGGCAGCGTGTTTCGTGCGGACGCTCGCCTGCGGGCCGCTCAGCGAAGCCGCGTGCGCGGTGGCTTCGCGCTTTCCTGCAACGCTGCCCTCAGATCGGTCGGCTTGCCGTGTTTCTTCAGCAGGTCGCGGACCGCCTCGTCGATCAATTCCTGCAGCGTGGTGGCGCGGTCCTCGGCAAGCTCGGTCAGCGCGCGCAGATCCTCGCCGTGAAACGCAATCAGCTTGCGCGGCATTTATCGCTCGGTCCGGGGATGATGGGAATGCAGGAACACTGCGAGCTGTTCGCGTAACGATTCGTCGCGCTCGGAGTGATGGCCGGCGATCACCGCGTCCTCAAACAGCCGCTGCTGCACCTCTTGCGGCAGTTCTCCCCAGCACTTGATCACCGCCTGACCGAGCGCAAGCGCGTAGCGCTCCTCGCCGTTGCCTTGCATGGGTCCCTCCTGTGCCGTTCGCCAAAGAACGCACCGTGGCCGCAGCTTGTTCCGGCCGACCCCAAGGCCCCGCGCGCTTTCAAAGCAGACCGTCGAGATAATCCGGCCGGCCTCTATTCTCGTGCACCAGAAACTCGTCGGAGACCTGGCGCAATTTGCGCGACAGGGCGGTGGCCACATCGTGGATGTCGGGCCGGGCATATTCGCGCACGATGGCGCGGATCGCATCGACATGCTGGTCGATCAGCGAAACCGGGATCCGGTTGCGGTCGGGGGTATGTTCAAGCACCCGGCACAGGCTTTCGGCGGCCGCTGCGGCGAGCGGATATCCAAAGGTCGCCGCGCCGCCCTTGATGTCATGGGCGGCGCGAAACAGCAGGTCGAGATTGGATTTCGTCAGGCCGGCATTTTTGACGCGGTGGCGCGCCTCGTCGAGCCGTTCGCATTCCGCCGTCATCCAGCCGCCGAATTCCCCGGACAATTGTTCGAGCGCGGCCTCGGCGCGCGTCAGCGGATCGGGGGGGGTGGGGGGGGGGGGGGGGTTTGGTGTTGTTCCCTCCCGTCGTAGTTGCCGGAGCTCGTGT
>NZ_JBKBVB010000054.1:0-30051 GCF_046289595.1 Pseudorhodoplanes sp. | reverse complement strand
TCGAGAGCGTCAGCTCCTTCACCGCCTTGCGGATCAGCGTCGAGATTTCGCGTTCGAGATTACGCACCCCCGCTTCCCGCGTGTAACGGCGGATCACGGTAAGCAGCGCGGCATCGTCGATGGTCCACTCCTCGGCCTTGAGCCCGTGCTTTGCGATCGCATTCGGGATGAGATGCTTGCGCGAAATCTCAAGCTTCTCGTCCTCGGTGTAGCCGGCGATCCGAATGATCTCCATGCGGTCCATCAGCGGCGGCGGGATGTTGAGCGTGTTCGCCGTGGTGACAAACATCACGCCGGACAGATCGTAATCGACCTCCAGGTAATGATCGTTGAACGTCGCATTCTGCTCCGGATCCAGCACTTCAAGCAGCGCCGACGACGGATCGCCGCGGAAATCCGCGCCCATCTTGTCGATCTCGTCCAGCAGGAACAGCGGATTGGACGACTTCGCCTTGCGCATCGACTGAATGATTTTACCGGGCATCGAGCCGATGTAAGTCCGCCGGTGGCCACGGATCTCGGCTTCGTCGCGCACGCCGCCGAGCGAGACGCGCACGAATTCGCGGCCGGTCGCCTTGGCGATCGACTTGCCGAGCGAGGTCTTGCCGACGCCGGGAGGACCGACGAGGCACAGGATCGGACCGGTCAGTTTGTTGGCCCGCTGCTGCACGGCAAGATATTCGACGATACGGTCCTTGACCTTTTCCAGACCGAAGTGATCCGCATCGAGAATCTCCTGGGCGGCCTTGAGGTCCTTTTTGACCTTGGTCTTCTTCTGCCACGGGATCGACAGCATCCAGTCGAGATAGTTGCGCACGACTGTCGCCTCGGCCGACATCGGAGACATCTGCCTAAGCTTCTTGAGCTCGTGCTGGGCTTTCTCGCGGGCTTCCTTGGAGAGCTTGGTCTTCTTGATCTTGTCTTCGAGTTCGGCGAGTTCGTCGCGCCCGTCCTCGTCGCCCAGCTCTTTCTGGATCGCCTTCATCTGCTCGTTGAGGTAATACTCGCGCTGCGTCTTCTCCATCTGACGCTTGACGCGGGTACGGATCCGCTTCTCGACCTGCAGTACGGAGATTTCGCTCTCCATCAGGCCGAGCACCTTTTCAAGCCGTTCCGGAACGCTCGCGGTCTCGAGCAGCGCCTGCTTGTCGGCGATTTTGACCTGCAGATGCGAGCCGATGGTGTCGGCGAGCTTGGCGTGATCGTCGATCTGCTGAACCACGCCGACCACTTCCGGCGAGACCTTCTTGTTCAGCTTCACATAATTCTCGAACTCGTTGACCACCGAACGCGCCAGCGCCTCGGCCTCCACGCGCTCGCCCATATTGTCGTCGAGCACAACGGCGTCCGCCTCGAAATATTCTGAGCGGTCGGTGTATTTCAGCACTTTGGCGCGCTGCGCGCCCTCGACCAGCACCTTCACGGTGCCGTCGGGCAGCTTCAGCAATTGCAGGACGCTCGCCAGGGTTCCGACCTCGTAGATGTCGGCGGTCGCCGGGTCGTCGTCGGAGGCGTTTTTCTGGGTGGCGAGCAGAATGAAGGTGTCGGAGCGCATCACCTCTTCCAGCGCCTTGATCGACTTTTCACGGCCGACAAAGAGCGGGACGATCATGTGCGGAAACACCACGATGTCGCGCAGCGGCAACACCGGATAGGCCCGGGTTTCACCGGCGATTAAAGGGGGACGCGGCTTGTTGGCGGTCGTCATGGCCGTCATTCCTTGTTCTTGTGCCCCTCCGGAGGGCCCGCACCATGCGCAACCGTCCAGAGTGCCGAGGGAGGCCGGGAGGGGAACACAGCCGATCTGTTGGCCATGCACGAGGGTGGGTACGAACCCCCGCCCGGAGGAGAAGTTTGGTCTTCGTACGCTTTCCGTTCGCCCGTGTTAGGTGGCGCTGCATCGCACAGGAGTCAAGGGAACCGCCGGAGGCAGCGTGGCCTTGCACCCATGCAGCCCCAACACCGGCCTGCCGAAGGCTAGGCGATTCTGGGCACCCTGTCGCTCCGACGAGCCGGGAGCGCACAGCAACATCATGCCGAGGCGGAACTCTCCGCCGTGCGATCGGAGCGGTCGGCGTAGATGTAGAGCGGACGGGCCGTTCCCTCCACCACCTCGCGGGAGATCACCACCTCCTCGACCCCCTCCAGGCTCGGCAGGTCGAACATGGTGTCGAGTAGGATGCTTTCCATGATCGAGCGCAGGCCGCGGGCGCCGGTCTTGCGCTCGATCGCCTTGCGGGCAATCGCGCCGAGCGCCTCCTCGGCGAGCGTCAGGTCGATATTCTCCATCTCGAACAGACGCTGATACTGCTTCACCAGCGCGTTCTTGGGCTCGACCAGAATCTTCTTCAGCGAGGCCTCGTCGAGGTCCTCAAGGGTCGCGACCACCGGCAGGCGGCCGACGAACTCCGGTATCAGACCGTACTTCAGCAGATCCTCGGGCTCGACCTCGCGGAAGATTTCCCCGGCCTTCCGGTCTTCGGGCGCACGCACAGTGGCGCCGAAGCCGATCGAGGTGGACCGGCCGCGCGCGGATATGATCTTGTCGAGGCCGGCAAAGGCGCCGCCGCAGACGAACAGAATATTGGTTGTGTCGACCTGGAGGAACTCCTGTTGCGGATGCTTGCGGCCGCCCTGCGGGGGCACCGACGCAATCGTACCTTCCATGATCTTCAGCAGCGCCTGTTGCACGCCCTCGCCCGAGACGTCCCGGGTGATCGAGGGGTTGTCGGACTTGCGCGAAATCTTGTCGATCTCGTCGATATAGACGATGCCGCGCTGCGCACGCTCGACATTGTAGTCGGCGGCCTGCAGCAGCTTCAGGATGATATTCTCGACATCTTCGCCGACATACCCGGCTTCGGTCAGCGTTGTCGCATCCGCCATCGTGAAAGGCACGTCGAGAATACGCGCGAGCGTCTGCGCCAGCAGGGTCTTGCCCGAGCCGGTCGGGCCAATCAGCAGAATGTTGGACTTCGCCAGCTCGACATCGTTGTGCTTGGTCTGGTGATTGAGCCGCTTGTAGTGATTGTGGACGGCGACCGACAGCACCTTTTTGGCATGGTCTTGTCCGATCACATAGTCGTCCAGAACCTTGCGGATTTCCTTCGGGGTCGGAATGCCGTCGCGGGATTTCACCAGCGAGGATTTGTTCTCCTCGCGGATGATGTCCATGCAAAGCTCGACACACTCATCGCAGATGAAGACCGTCGGTCCGGCGATCAGCTTGCGGACTTCGTGCTGGCTCTTTCCACAGAACGAGCAATAGAGCGTGTTCTTGGAATCGCTGCCGCCGACCTTCGTCATTCCAGTCTCCGTATCCAATCGTAAGCGCGACCGGCGCTCACAGTCCTAACACTTCACGGACGGCCAAAGCGTGGCAACCCGACCACAGTCCCGCCCGAAACGCCTCCCCTTCCCAGACCCCGACAACACTCTAGCGAAGCATGGTAGCGGCACGACAATCAAGAATCCATTAACGATAACCGGTCGCCAGCCCTCGATCAGTGCCCCTTGCGCCACGATTCGGGAACCCTGGCCGTCCTCCGGCGGCCGCAGACCTGTTGAAACCGTGACCAGAGCGCCCCGTGGCACTCAAGACTAGGATTGCGGTCTCAACGGTTCGCTAACACCGGACCCGCTCTGCGCCGGCAGGCGCGCAGCCGCGCCCGGACATCTCATACCGGAGCGGACGTCAGGATTTCGGTGCAAGCGCATCTTCCAGGCGCTTGTCGATCACCTTGTCGACCAGCCCGAAATCCTTCGCGACATCAGCCGTCATGAAGTAGTCGCGCTCCAGCGCATCCTCGATCTTCTTCAGCGGCTGCCCGGTATGCTTCATATAGATTTCGTTCAGCCGCTTCTTGAGAGCGATGATCTCCTGCGCGTGCAACATGATGTCGGTCGCCTGGCCCTGGAAGCCGCCTGACGGCTGATGCACCATGATCCGTGCATTCGGAAGCGCGAAGCGCAGATCCTTTTCGCCTGCGGCCAGCAGCAGCGAACCCATCGATGCCGCCTGACCGATGCAGAGCGTCGAAACGGCCGGGCGGATGAACTGCATCGTATCGTAGATCGCCATGCCCGATGTCACCACCCCGCCAGGCGAGTTGATGTACATCGAAATCTCTTTCTTGGGATTTTCGGCTTCGAGGAAAAGCAATTGAGCAACGACCACGGTCGCCATGCCGTCTTCGACCGGGCCCGTGATGAAGATGATCCGTTCCTTCAAAAGGCGAGAATAGATGTCGTAGGCGCGCTCGCCGCGGTTGGTCTGTTCGACCACGACCGGGACGAGATAGTTCATATAGGTATCGACCGGATCTCTCATCTTCTTCTCCTGCGCCAGCGAATCGCGGCGCATGCTTAGCATGGCCCGGCACAGCGTGACGCCGCCCGGTTGCGCTTAGGTAAACCGCAAAGACAATTTCGCCAGTGTCGGTCGACCGGAAGGCGGTTCAGGCAGCCTTCTCGTCGTCGCTCTTGTACAATTCCTCGCGCGAGACTTTCTTGTCGGTCACCTTGGCCAACGCCAGAATGAAGTCGGTCACCTTGTTTTCGATGAGCGGCGCGCGGATGCTGGCAATGGCTTCCGGATTGCTGCGGAACATCTCGATCAGCTCCTTCTCGCGGCCCGGATATTGCCGCACATGCTCCATGATCGCGCGGCGGACTTCGTCCTCGGTGACGGAAATCTCATTCTTGCGGGCGATCTCGTCGAGCAGAAGACCGAGCCTGACACGACGGCCAGCGATCTTCTGATACTCATCGCGCTCCTTTTCCTCGGTCGTGTTTTCGTCGGCGAAGGTCCTGACGGCCTCTTTCATTTCCGAGGTGACCGTATTCCAGAGATTTTCGAACTCCTGCTCCACCAGCGCTGGAGGCAATGGGAATTTATGCCGCTCATCCAACGCGTCGAACAGGGCCCGTTTGAGCTTCTGCTTCGAGACCGAGTCGTGCTCGCGCTGAATGCGCTCGCGCACCGCACCCTTGAGCTTGTCAAGCGATTCCATGCCCAGCGACTTGGCGAACTCGTCATCGATCGAAACGTCGCGCGGGGCTTCAATCGTTTTGGCGGTGACATCGAACACAGCAGCTTTCCCGGCCAGCTGAGCGGCAGGATAGTTCTCCGGGAAGGTCACCTCGACCTTGCGGTTCTCGCCCGCGGCAATGCCGACGAGTTGATCCTCGAAGCCGGGAATGAAGGTCCCGCTGCCGATCAGCACCGCGACATCGTCCGCCGAACCGCCCTCGAAAGGAACGCCATCGATGCTGCCGACGAACGAGATCGTTACGCGATCGCCCTTCTCCGCCTTGGCGCCCTCATCTCGCGCAGCGTAAGGCCGGTTCTGCTCCGCGATCCGCTTCAGGCCTTCGTCCACTTCGTCGTCGGTGGCATCGGCGGCGAGCCGCGTCAGATCGAGCGTCTTGAAATCGATCACGTCGATAGGCGCCAGAATCTCCATGGCTACGGTGTAGGCCAGATCGGATTTCCCTTCGATCACCGCCTGGACCGCCTTCTCATCTTCAGGCAGCGTCACCTTCGGCTGCATGGCCAGCTTGAAATTATTGTCGGCGACGATCTTCGCGTTCACGTCGCGCATCGCAGCTTCGATCGCTTCAGCCATAGCGGAGCGTCCGTATATCTTGCGCAGATGCGCGGCCGGAACCTTGCCCGGGCGGAAGCCGTTGACGCGCACGCGGCCTTTCAGCGCGTCAAGGCGTTCGCTGACCTTGGTGTCGAGCTCGCTTGCCGGAATCACGACCTTGTATTCGCGCCGCAATCCGTCGGTCAGGGTTTCGGTCACCTGCATGACTAACTTCGCTCCTCGTCGCCGCCCTGCGGCGGTCATCGGCGCGGTTGACCATCGTCATCCCGCGCCCCGGGTTATGGTTGTCGAGCGTGATCGTTTCCGGATGCCGGGCCCCGTCTCCGGGATCACGCTCGCATGAATTCAGCCGGCCTCAAGTTTGGTGCGGGCGGAGGGACTTGAACCCCCACGACTTGCGTCACTGGAACCTAAATCCAGCGCGTCTACCAGTTTCGCCACGCCCGCGCGTAAGGGCACCGCGCGGCATGCGGGCCGAGCGGCGCGGCTTATATCACGCCCGCTGTGCTGCGCACGAGAAAAATGGCGCCGAGGCATGCGGCCAGCTGCTCGCGCCATTGACCTGCGGTCAGGCCTGCGACTTGCTCCCGGGGGCGGGATCAAGTCTGCGAAACAGGCGCCGGTAAACCACCGGTAGTGCGTCCGGCAAGTCTTCCGAGATCAGACCGGGACCAACGACGTTGGCCGCTTCCCCATGGAGCCAGACCGCCGCCGCAGCCGCTTCGAATGCCGGCATGCCCTGGGCGCGGAGGCCGGCGCATAGTCCGGCCAGCACATCCCCCGATCCGGCCGTGGCGAGGAATGGTGGACCATTATTGGCGATCGCCGCACGGCCGTCGGGAGCCGCGACCACCGTGTCCGGACCCTTGAGAATCACCACCGCGGCTGTTTCATGTGAAGCAGCAAGGCACGCCTCAAGTTTTTGTTTAACTGAAGGAATTTCATTTATAGTACTGAATAAACGAACAAACTCGCCCTCGTGAGGGCTGAGGATTGCTGTGGATAGCCTGTGATTCGTCAGGATTGTAAAGAGCTCTTTCGGGTTTTCCCCAAAGCTCGTGAGTGCATCCGCGTCCAGCACAAGCGCACGCTCGCCGCGCGCGGCCATGCGAACTTTCGCGCGCGTATGCTCTCCGACCCCCCCGCCAGGCCCGAGCACCACCGCATTCAGGCGGGGGTCCGACAGCAGCGCCGAAAGCCCCTGAGCCCCCTCTGCCTCGCGCACCATCACCGCCGTGGTTGCCGCGGCATTGACCGCAACCGCCTCGGCAGGACTGGCGATGGTCACAAGACCGGAGCCGGCGCGCAACGCGGCTCTCGCCGCCAGCCGTGCCGCTCCCGTGCTGGTAATCCCCCCGGATACGACCACGGTATGCCCGCGCGTGTATTTGTGGCCCTCAATCTGCGGAAACGGAAACGCATCGCCCCATAGGCTCGGGACGTTTGCAAAGAGATGCGGGCGAATGGTGTCGAGCACGGCTTCCGGGATTCCGATATCGGCCACGCTCGTGGTTCCGCAATGCAGCCGCCCCGGGAGCAACAGGTGTCCGGGCTTGCGCCGGAAGAACGTGACCGTGCGAGTGGCCTTGACCGCATTCCCCAGGACGGCGCCGGTATCGCCGCTGATCCCGCTAGGCAGGTCGACCGCAACGATCGGGACACCTGACCGGTTGATCGCGGCAATCAGGGCCGCGACGGCTCCCTCGACCTGACGGCTCAGCCCGGATCCAAAAATAGCATCGACAACGATGCAATGAGGATCAATTTCCTCGCCCGCCCACTTGCCGACCGGTCCGGAGTAACGGCGTGCCATCTCGCCGGCATCTCCCCGCAGCTGGTCGATATTCCCCAGCGTCAGCACGCGGATATCGACGCCCCGCTCAGCCAGAAGCCGCGCCGCGACAAGACCGTCCCCGCCATTGTTCCCAGCACCGGCGCACACCACAACCGGGCGCCGCGTTCCGGACATGGCGATGACGCACTCCGCGACAGCCCGGCCCGCCCGCTCCATCAGCTGCAGCGATGGCACGCCGGCTCTGACTGCCAATTGGTCAGCCTGCCGCATTTGTTCGTTGGTCAGGAGCTCGTACATGGAGAAAACACGAATTGCATAAGATTTGCCCAGTTTGCACAATATTTAATCTGACGCATGCATTCAGAACTGTCACCAGACTATGCAATTGGTCCTAAGGCATTGGCCGGGGGCATAATTTTGCGCCTGCGGCGAGTGGCATAAGACCTGCTAACGAACGGCGGGCTCTGGCGGGCAGACTTTTTGCCGTCGGAGCGGGAGAGGATTCGCATGAAAAAGATCGAGGCGATCATAAAGCCTTTCAAGCTGGACGAGGTGAAGGAGGCGCTTCAGGAAGTCGGATTGCAGGGCATTACGGTCACCGAAGCCAAAGGATTCGGCAGACAGAAGGGCCACACCGAACTCTATCGGGGCGCTGAATACGTGGTGGATTTTCTCCCCAAGGTGAAGATCGAGATCGTGCTGGGCGACGAGATGGTCGAAAAGGCTATCGACGCGATCCGGCGGGCCGCGCAAACCGGACGGATCGGCGACGGCAAGATTTTCGTCTCCAATATCGAAGAAGCAATCCGGATCAGGACGGGTGAGTCCGGATTGGATGCGATCTGACATCGCTGCAATTTACGACCCGTACAATAAAGGGAACGCGTTCATATGACGACCGCCAAAGACGTAATGAAGCTGATCAAGGACAACGACGTGAAATACGTCGATTTCCGGTTCACCGATCCGCGCGGCAAGTGGCAGCACGTGACGTTCGACATCTCGATGATCGACGACGACACCTTCGCCGAAGGAGTCATGTTCGACGGCTCATCGATCGCCGGCTGGAAGGCGATCAACGAGTCCGACATGAACCTGATGCCGGACCCCGCGACCGCCTGCATCGATCCGTTCTTCGCCGAGACCACCCTCGTTCTGGTCTGCGACGTGCTCGAGCCGACCACCGGCGAGCCCTATAACCGCGATCCGCGCGGCATCGCCAAGAAGGCGGAAGCGATGGTCAAGTCGCTGGGCGTCGGCGACACCGTGTTCTTCGGCCCCGAAGCCGAATTCTTCGTGTTCGACGACGTGCGCTATTCTGCCGACCCGTATCACTGTGGTTTCCGTCTCGACTCTGTCGAACTGCCGACCAATTCGGCGACCGAATACGAGTCCGGCAATCTCGGCCACCGTATCGGCACCAAGAAGGGTTATTTCCCGGTTCCGCCGCAAGACTCGGCGCAGGACATGCGCGGCGAGATGCTGGCAGCGATGGCGAAGATGGGGGCCAAGGTCGAGAAGCATCACCATGAGGTTGCTTCCGCCCAGCATGAGCTCGGCCTCAAATTCTCGCCGCTGACCTACATGGCCGATCAGCTGCAGGTCTATAAATACTGCATCCATCAGGTCGCGCACATTTACGGCAAGACGGCCACCTTCATGCCGAAGCCGGTCTATGGCGATAACGGCTCGGGCATGCATTGCCATCAGTCGATCTGGAAGGATGGCAAGCCGGTTTTCGCCGGGAACAAGTATTCCGATCTGTCGGAAACCTGCCTCCACTATATCGGCGGCATCATCAAGCACGCCAAGGCGATCAACGCCTTCAGCAACCCGACCACCAATTCCTACAAGCGTCTGGTCCCGGGCTACGAGGCGCCGGTGCTGCTCGCCTATTCGGCACGCAACCGATCCGCGTCCTGCCGTATCCCCTACACCACAAGCCCCAAGGCCAAGCGGGTCGAAGTGCGTTTCCCCGACCCGCTCGCCAATCCGTATCTCGCCTTTGCGGCGATGCTGATGGCGGGTCTCGACGGCGTGAAGAACAAGATCGATCCCGGTCCGGCAATGGACAAGGATCTCTACGACCTGCCGCCGGCCGAGTTGAAGGAAATCCCGACCGTGTGCGGCTCGTTGCGCGAAGCGCTGGAAAACCTCGACAAGGATCGCGCCTTCCTGAAGGCCGGCGGCGTCTTCGATGACGACTTCATCGACAGCTATATCGAGCTGAAGATGACCGAAGTGATCCGTTTCGAGCACACCCCCCATCCGGTCGAATTCGAGATGTATTATTCTGCGTGAGCGTTGTTCCTCCCAACATCGCGCAAGCGATGCAACTCAAAGGGCGCCCAGCGGGCGCCCTTTTTCTTCACCGGGATCATATGATTCACCCGGATCATATGAATTGCGTTGAGGCTATACGGAACTGCGTCAGTCGATCTTCATGTTCGCGTCCTTCGCAACGTTTTTCCAGAGGTCGTATTCGGACTTGATCAACGCCGCAGTTTCCTTCGCGCCGGTCCCAAGGATCGTCACATCTTGCTGGGCGAATTTTTTGCGAAGATCGTCGGTGACCAGCGCCTTGCGCGCTTCCCGCTCGAGCGTTGCAAGCGTTTCCTCGGGCGTTCCCGAAGGCGCGAGCAGGATGAAATAGGTGAGGAAATTGAAGTCCGGATAACCGGATTCGGCCACCGTCGGAATGTCGGGCGCCAGTCCCGACCGCTCCTTCGAAGACACCGCAAAGCCCTTGAGGCGGCCGGTGCGCACATGCTGAACAACGCCTGCGGTGGCCACAAAGCCCACCTTGACCTGACCGCCAATGAGGTCGGTGACCAGCGGAGCGTTGCCGCGATAGGGTACCGGTGCCATGACCGGCAGGCCGGTCTCGAGACGGAAATATTCCATCGCCAGATGACCGGGGCTGCCATGACCGGCATGTGCGTAGCTGATCGGTTCCTTCTTGGCGAATGCGATGAACTCCGCCAGCGAGTTGACCGGCACCGACGGATGCACAACCAGCATCTGACTTGTCGAGGCCATGTTCAGGACGGGCTTGAGGTCCCGCAGGGGGTCGATCGGCATCTTCGCGTAGACATGCGGATTGACCGAGAGCGAGGTGCCAAGCGTTGCCAGCAACGTGTGTCCGTCCGGTGCCGATTTCACGACGGCCTCCGCACCGATATTGCCGGCGGCGCCCGGCCTGTTTTCGACCACCACCGGCTGTTTCAGAGCAGCCGAAAGGTGCTCGGCCATCGCCCGCGTCACCAGATCGATCGGCCCGCCGGGCGCCAGCGGAACGACGATACGCAGCGGCTGGGTCGGAAAAGACTGTGCCGATGCGCCGGCACCCGACACGGCAAGCGTGCAAGCCCCGGCGGCAATCGCCAGAACTATCCTTTTGGTGATACTGCTTGTCATGGTGTCGTTTCCTTCCCGCTTGCTTATTGGTCGACGACGGCTCCGCTCGCCTTGATCGGACCGGCCCATTTGTCGATTTCGGACTGTACGAACTTCCCGAGATAATCCGGCGTGGTGCGCTCGTCCGACACGATCGTCGCGCCGAGCTTCTGCAATTGCTGGCGCACTTTCGGATCGGCCATGGTCTTCAGCGCCGCGTCGCGCATCTTGCCGACGATCGGGGCCGGTGTGTCTTTGGGGAAAAACAGCGCGGTCCAGGTATACGCCTGGATGTCCTTGAAACCCTTTTCGAAGGCGGTCGGCAGATCGGGCAGCACCGGCGAACGGTCGCGCGAGAGGGTGGCGATCGCCTTCACGGTGCCGGCTTCGATCTGCGGCACCGCCGTGACGATGATCTCGCACAGGAAATCGATGCGCCCGGCCTGCAGGTCCTGCATCGCGGGGCCGGTGCCCTTGTAGGGCACATGCTGGATATTGGTGGCGAGCGCCTGGTTGAGCAGGATGCAGCCGAGATGGGTCGCAGAGCCAGCGCCAGCCGATCCAAAGTTCATCTTGCCCTGGTTCGCCTTGGCATAGGCGACGAATTCTTCCAGCGAATTGACCGGCAGGTCCTTGCGCGCGATCAGCACCAGCGGAATTTCCGCGATCAGGTTCACCGGCGCAAAATCGGCTGTCGCGCTGTAAAGCGGCTTTTTGTAAAGCGTCTGCGAATGCGCATGGGTGGCGATGGTGCCGAGCAGCGCGGTGTATCCATCCGGCGCCGCTTTCGCGACGCGACTGCCACCGATCATGCCGCCCGCCCCGGGCACGTTCTCGATCACCACCTGCTGGCCGAGCACCTGCCCCATCCGCTCGGCCATGATCCGGCCAAACACATCGATCGGCCCGCCCGCGGCGGCCGATACCACCATGGTAACCGGACGTTGCGGCCAGTCCTGCGCCTGGGCCGGTCCGAAGCCGATGCCCGCCGCAACGAGCAGAGCCGCTGTTCTCGTAATCATCTGCAGAAATCCATGTGAGAGTTTCGATCAAGACCAACTTGATCACCCGCGGACAGGCGCCGCAAGCTCAAGTCCGCTCGCCGAGCGCACTCCCCACCCCGACGATACGCATGACCTGTTCGGTCCCGCGCTCGAGTAGCTGCCTGGACCCGCCGATGGCCTGCGCAAGATTGTAGGGACGGTCGAGGATGCTCACAAAGGCGCTGATGCCGGCGGCGTGGCAGGTCTGCGCGCCCTCGCCGATCGCACCCGCCAGCACGATGACCGGCTTGCCTCGCGCCTTGGCGCGCCGCGCGATCTCGCCGGGTATCTTACCGCGGCAGGTCTGGCGGTCGATCCGTCCCTCGGCGCTGATGATCAGATCCGCCCAATCGATGTGATCGGTCAGAGGAATATGGCGCTCGACAAAATCGTAGCGCGGCACGAGACGCGCGCCGAGCAGCAGATGAAGCGCTGTGCCAAGTCCGCCGGATGCGCCGCCGCCGGGAAGCCTGGCGGCATCCTTGCCGGTCAGGGTTTTCAGGCAGGCAACGTAACGACTGAGTCCGGACTCGAGTCGCTTGACCTGCGCAGGCGAGGCTCCCTTCTGCGGGCCGAATATTCTCGATACCCCGTGTGGGCCCAGCAATAGGTTCCGGATATTCAGACAGACTTCGATTTCAACGTCGCGGACCCGCGGATCGAGTCCGGCCGGATCGATGCGACGCAAACGGGCCAATGCCTCGCCGCCTGGAGTCAGTTCCTTTCCGAAACGATCAAGGAAGCGGATGCCCAGTGCCTGCGCGAGGCCGGCGCCGCCGTCATTGGTGCCGCTGTCGCCACAACCGATAAGGATGCGTTTCGCCCCGGCATTGAGCGCTGCGCCGATCATCTCGCCGACCCCATAGCTTGTGGTCGTTGTGATCAGGTGGCGGCGCCGGTGCGGTACAAGCCGTAATCCCGCCGCGGCCGATATCTCGATGATGGCTGTGCGCACGCCATCGATCCGCGCCAGACCGAACGACGCCGGAACTGTCCGCCCCAGCGGCCCGGTCACAGAAACATGGCGCAGGCGCCCGCGAGTTAGCCGCACCAGCGCTCTTGTGAATCCTTCGCCGCCATCGAAGACCGGCACCACGACGAGATCGCAAGCCGGCAAGGCCCGCCGCACGCCTCTCGCCATGGCTTCGGCAACATCCGACACATCGAGCCCCTCCTTGAAGCCCGACGGCGCGACAAGGACGCGCAGGCGGCGCGAGCGAGGCAGACTCGGAAACATCATGGCGCTGCAGCCTGCGGCATCGCCGTCAGCGGAAGGCCGAGCAGCGGCCACACCAATGTTGCGAACAAGACCGCGAGGATCACGTGCACCGGCAGGAGCACGGCGGACAGGCGCATCAGATCGCCATGCGAAAACACCTGCTCGGAGGCTCCCGAGAAGATCAACAGCGACTTCGCGCTGATGGTGAGCGTCAGGCAATAACCGGTCGCGATGGCGACCAGAAAGATCAGCGCCTGTCCATTGTAACCGAGCTGCGCAAACGGCAGCGCCAGCAGCGGGATCAACACGGTCGCGCGCGCGGTGCGCGAGGTAATGACGAGATGACCGAGCATGGCCACCAGCGCGACGAAGCCGGCTGTCAGCGCCGGATAGGCCGCAAAGTCCCTGTCGATCTTTTCAAGATACGCGATCAGGCCGCCGGCTGCGTTGTTGTCGATCAGCGCTTCCCCGATCAGGCTTGCGCCGGCAATGAACAGGAGCAGATGCCAGTCCACCGATTTCAGCGCGTCCTTGAGCCGCGTGGACGATGCCGAAACCGCGGTCACGGCGATAGCCGCCGCCATCGTCACGATGGTGATCTCGACGCCATGCAACGGTTGCGTCAGCCAGAGCGCGACTGTCAGCGCCACCAGTGCAAGTACGGTTCGGTCGCGCGGCCGCAGCGGCGGCGCGGCAGGTGGCGAAAGATCGGCAATTGTCAGCGAACGCTGCTCTTGCCGAAGGAACAAGCGCAGGATCACGAAGGTCGAAATGAGACCGCTCACAAGCGCGAACGGCAGACCGAGCAGCGTCCACTCCGCATAACTCATCGGCTCGCGCGGGGCACCCGGTTCGCGACCGATCTCGCGCATCATATCGACCGCGACCAGATGCGCGCCCGCACCGATCAACGAGCCGGCGGCGGACAACAGGATCATGACCGGCATGTGGATTGATAATGCGCGCGTAACCTGCGGATTGCCAATCGATGCCGAGAGCATGAGGAATACTGGAAGGAGCAGCGCGGCACGGCCTGTGGTCGAGGGGATGACGAATGCTGTGCCAGCGATGACGAAGGTCAGCGCGTAGAATAACCCGGACACCGTGCGAGCCCCGCGCATCGCCGCAGACGCCAGCCGCTCGGCAAGCCGGATTTCGCTCAGCGCACGGGCAATGATGAAGGCGCCGACCAAGAGCCAGATCAGAGGATTGCCGAGTGAGCTGTAAAAATTGCGGGCGTTGTCGGCGCCGAGAACCACCAGCGCCAACGCTGCGGTCAGCGCCACGGCGGTGCGGTCGAACGGCGTCGCGATCCAGGCAATGACGGTCAGAACGAAGATATTGAGCGACAGCTTCGCCGCAACATTTCCCGGAACGGCAAACCAGACAACGAGACTGAGGCCGATTGCAAACGCAAGCGCAGCGAAAGTCCGTACGCTAAAAGCCTCGACGCCAAGCTGCCCCCGCATACGCCCCATACAGCACAAGAAAAACCGACGGATAAGTATCGGAGCCGGTCATTGGTTTCCAGCTGCGACAACTTGCCCCTCACGCAGCGGCCATGGCGTCGGTTTGCGGGCAGATCCCTCGGGAAGCCGGTGCCCTTTTACCGGCCAAGCGAGAACGCAATCATTGCGACGATCGCACCGAAGACCCAGATCGGCGGCCTTTAGAGACGCCATGGTAAACAATGCGTTTCCTCAGGCAGGGATCGCGTCAGCGGACACGCGAAACTGCGTGGCGGATGCCGTCTTACGGACTTCAGGTGCGAGCGTCGGCGCCAATGCCGGCTTTTCCTGCTTGGCTGTATCCCGCGCCTCGGTGTCGGTGCAGATGCGGTTGCGGCCTGCGCCCTTGGCAGCGTAGAGCGCACGGTCGGCACGTGCAAGCATGGTCGCGATATCGGCGGCGTCGGCCAGCGCCTCGGCAACACCGACGCTCACCGTGGCATTCATCACATGACCGGCGATCTCCACGCCGCGCTTTTCGAATGCGGCGCGGACGCGCTCGGCAACCATCAGCGCGGTCTCGGTACCGCCAGGCAGGATCGCCGCGAATTCCTCACCGCCCAGCCGGCCCACGATATCATTTGAGCGCATGTTGGTGCTGGCGGTCGCGGCAAAGGCCTCGAGCGCCGCATCGCCGACCTCGTGGCCGAAGCGGTCGTTGATTGACTTGAAGTGGTCGAGATCGAACATGAGGACGGTGACCGGCTGCCCGCTCTTGCGCTGGGCCGCAATCAGCGTCTCCGAAGCTTCGAGAAAGCCACGGCGGTTGAACAACCCTGTCAGGTGATCGGTCATCGCCGCGGTCTTATGGACCAGCGCGGAATGCTCCTTGGCCATCACCACGACAATGAAGGCCGTGCCGACGATATAGAGCAGCGTCAGGAGCGCGAAGAGCGGGAAAAATCCGTCCGCAGCGAACGGTGCTGCACCGGTGAAGAAGGTCGTGGTGAGGATCGGCGACAGAAAGATCACGCCGTGCAACGCCGGCACGGTCAGCGCGCGCGCGCGCGCTGCCTTGCCCTCGCGCGGCTTGCGGCGATCGCGCCGCAATTCGATGGCGGTCAGCACCGCATAGACGGTGATGATCAGGGAGGAGAGAACGACGCGCGCATTGTGCCATTGCATCAGTTCGGGCATGCGCGTCGCGACGAGCCAGACGATCGCGCCGGCGATCGCGCCTCCGGCGACCGGCTCGTGTCCGTGGAATTTACGCGCTCCGCTCCAGATCAGGCCGCAACAAGCGAACAACAGCGCGCTCGCAAGATCGGCCCCCGCCGCAGGCAGCACTTCGGGGCTAATGACCCAGAGCGCGACGGCAAATCCGCCGATCAGATAGGCCGAGGCCCAATAGCCAAGCGCCCTGACCGAACGATCCTGCAGCCACAGGGCCAAAAGGAATATTCCCAGCAGCGCCGCAATGCAGGTCGAAACCAGGAACAGCGTCGGCAAGTCGAGCGGCATGCAACCTTCCCGCATTCTGCGTCGCTTTCCGCCGGGTCCGTGGCGGACGTCTCAAGAAAGCGTCACCTCAATACGCGAGAGGGTGTTGTCGCAGGCTTTCGCAAAGCGCGCGCATTTTCTGTAAAAACGCCAATAAAAAAGGGGCCAACTGGCCCCTTTTTCCGAAGAACGCGGACGCCTTAGCAGGATCAGCGCTTCGAGAACTGGAACGAACGCCGAGCCTTGGCCTTGCCGTATTTCTTGCGCTCGACCACGCGCGGGTCGCGGGTGAGGAAGCCGCCGCGCTTGAGCGGCGAACGCAGATCCGGCTCGAAATAGGTCAGCGCCTTCGAGATGCCGTGACGCACGGCGCCCGCCTGTCCCGACAGACCGCCTCCGGAGACAGTGCAGATCACGTCATACTGACCGGAACGGTTCGCCGCCACGATCGGCTGCTGGATCATCATGCGCAGAACGGGGCGTGCAAAGAACTGCTCGACCGGCTTGGTGTTAACGACGATCTTGCCGGAGCCCGGCTTGATCCAGACGCGCGCGACCGCATTCTTGCGCTTGCCCGTGGCGTAGGCGCGGCCCTGGCCATCCAGCTTCTGGACATGCTTCGGCTGTTCGGCTGGTTGCGCACCTTGCGCCTTCAGCGCCGAAAGACCTTCGAGAGATTGAACGGATTCGGCCATGATCAGGCTGCCTTGTTCTTGCGGTTCAGGGCGCCGACATCGAGCGCCTCGGGTTTCTGGGCTTCGTGCGGATGCTCGGCGCCAGGATAGACCCGCAGATTGCCAAGCTGCTTGCGGCCGAGCGGACCGCGCGGAAGCATGCGCTCCACCGCCTTCTCGACGATACGCTCAGGGAAGCGGCCTTCGAAGATCGACTTCGCCGAGCGCTCCTTGATGCCTCCGATATAGCCGGTGTGGTGATAGTAGATTTTCTGGTCGCGCTTGCGGCCGGTGAAGACCACCTTTTCCGCATTGATAACAATGACATTGTCGCCATCGTCGACATGCGGGGTGAAGCTCGGCTTGTGCTTGCCGCGCAGGCGCAATGCGATGATCGAGGCGAGCCGGCCGACAACGAGGCCGGTGGCGTCGATCACGACCCATTTTTTCTCAACGTCGGCGGGCTTCGCCGAAAAGGTTTTCATGACCATGGTCCGGGAGGTTGGAGTTGGCTGGGCTTGTAGAAGATCGCCAAACTGCCGTCAATGCTCACCAGGCAATATAACACTCATAAAATCAATGGTTTATAAAATAGGTTGCATATTACCTCATTCTAACCGTCGGTATTCGGCGGGATAGAATAGGTGGAGGTGACGTGCGCCACGGGGTCGTCGCTGCCATGGGAATAGAGCGTGACCTCCATCACCGCGAGCCGCTTGCCGAGCTTGAGCATCCCAGCATCCGCGATGAGGTCGCGCTGGTCCGGCCGGCGGAGAAAGTTGATGTTGAAGTTGATGGTCACCGCGAGCGCCACCGGGCCGATCGCCGACAGCACTGCAAGATAAAGCGCGAAATCGGCCAGCATCATCATGGTTGGACCGGAGATGGTGCCGCCCGGCCGAATGAACTTCTCGCTATAGGCGAGCCGCACCACGGCACGTCCATGATGGACCTCTTCGATCGAAAGTCCGCTGTCCGGATGAAACGCCTGCGGAAATTCCCGTGTCAGGAACTCTTCCAGCTCCGCAATGCTCATCGCCGGCTGTGCCATCACGACGTCCTTCGCTTGCCCTGCCAGGATCGGATACAATGGCTTCACGCGCCGGCAAAGGGGCGCTTTGCGAAGGGTTCCGCGATGAATGTTCATGCCCGGCCCGACGGCACCACGATCCTCTTGCGCGAGAAGCGCGACGGCATCGCACTGCTGACGCTGAACAACCCTGCGGCACGCAACGCGTTGTCCGAGGAGCTGATCGAAGCGCTCGGCACCGCGTTCGCTGAGGTAGGGCGCGACCCTTCGATCCGTGCCGTCGTCGTTGCAGCCAACGGACCCGCTTTCAGCGCCGGACACGACCTCAAGCAATTGACTGCGCGGCGATCCGACGCCGATGGAGGCAAAGCCTATTTTCGGCATGTGATGACATCCTGCAGCGCGATGATGCAGCAGATCGTGGCCTTACCGCAGCCAGTGATCGCCTGTGTCTCGGGCGTCGCCACGGCGGCCGGATGCCAGCTTGTTGCAACCTGCGATCTCGCCGTGGCCTCATCGCAGGCGCGTTTCGCGACGCCCGGCGTCGATATCGGCCTGTTCTGCTCGACGCCGATGGTGGCGCTCACACGCAACATCCCGCGCAAAAACGCGATGCATATGCTGCTGACGGGGGAACCGGTAACGGCAGACGAAGCCTTGCGGCTCGGGCTCGTCAACAAGGTGGTGCCGCATGGCGCCGAACGCGATGCCGCGTTCGAACTTGCACAGCGCGTCGCATCGAAATCGGCGGCGGCGGTCAAGATCGGCAAACAGGCTTTCTACCGGCAGGCCGACATGAGCCTGGCCGAGGCCTACACCTTTGCCGCCGAAGTCATGACGGAAAACATGATGACTCACGACGCCAATGAGGGCATCTGCGCGTTTATCGAGAAGCGCGATCCCGAATGGGAGGACCGCTGATGACGGGCGTCGCCCTGTGTCCTTCGGGCGTCGACCGCCGCACACTGCTGCGCGGGGCCGCGGCGGGCGGCGTCTGGGGTCTTGTCGTTGCCACCGCACTGCTCGGCCTTTCCTTCTACCAATGCGGCACACTCTGTCTTGGCCAGATTGTCGACACCGCCGCCCTGTCGGTCGCCTCGGGCATCGTCGGGATCGGGCCGCTTGTATTGCTCCGCCGCGCCGAGCAGACTTCCGCCAAATGAATCACGACAATTACGACGACGGCTATATCCGCGGCATCCTCAACACGGTGAAGACCATCGCCGTCGTCGGCGTGTCGCCGAAGGTCGTGCGGCCGAGCTATTTCGTGTTCAAGTACCTGCTGGAGCGCGGCTACCACATGATCCCGGTCAATCCGGGCCTGGCCGGGGGTGAACTGCTCGGTCAAAAGGTCTACGCGACACTTGCCGACATTCCCGAGCCCGTGGACATGGTCGACATTTTCCGCAATTCGGACGCAGCGTTCGGCGCGGTGCAGGAAGCGTTGGCACTGGACCCGAAACCGGCGGTGATCTGGATGCAGCTTGGGGTGCGCAACGACCCGGCGGCAAAGCTTGCCGAGGATGCGGGAATGAAGGTGGTGATGAACCGCTGTCCCAAAATCGAGTACGGCCGGTTGTCCTCGGAGATTTCCTGGCTCGGCGTGAATTCGCGGACCCTGTCCTCAAAGCGCGCACCGCCCGGTAGAGGTATCCAGCGCATGTCGCTGCAGCGCGAAACGACACCCGGCGGGACGACAGAGGCGACGGTGCGGGCTCAAAGCGAGAACTGACGGCGCCGGACTTTACCGTTCTTCCGGAATCGTTGTCCGGGATGCCGCGGTCTGCCCCTCAATGTCTTGACGCGGCCAAGCCCTCCGATAAACCGGGCGGTGCCCCTAGCGCACGCGGAGACGAGCCCATGCCCGAACGCACGCCCGGTTTTGCCACCCTCTCCATCCATGCAGGCGCGCAACCCGACCCGACCACCGGCGCGCGTGCGACACCGATCTACCAGACCACGTCCTATGTGTTCGACGACGTGGAGCACGCAGCGTCGCTGTTCGGGCTGCAGGCTTTCGGAAATATCTACACGCGCATCGGCAATCCGACCTGCGCGGTTCTGGAAGAGCGCATCGCAGCATTGGAAGGCGGCACGGCAGGGCTCGCCACCGCGTCCGGCCATGCCGCGCAGGTTCTGGTGATGCAGGCGCTTATGATGCCGGGCGAGGAATTCGTCGCATCGAAAAAGCTCTACGGCGGTTCGATCAACCAGTTCAACCATGCCTTTAAGAGCTTCGGCTGGAATGTGGCGTGGGCGGACCCGGACGACATATCGACATTCGAGCGCGCGATCACGCCGAAGACGAAAGCGATCTTCATCGAGTCGATCGCCAATCCCGGTGGAATCATCGTCGACATCGAAGCGATCGCCAATGTCGCCCGCAAGGCCGGCGTGCCGCTGATCGTCGATAACACGCTGGCCACGCCCTATCTGTGCAAGCCGATCGACTACGGCGCCGATATCATCGTGCACTCGCTCACCAAGTTTCTCGGCGGCCACGGCAATTCAATCGGCGGCATGATCGTCGATGGAGGCACCTTCAACTGGTCGCGCGAGGGCCGTTATCCGATGCTGTCGGAACCACGGCCGGAATACCAGGGCATCGTGCTGCACGAGACCTTCGGCAATTTCGCTTTCGCGATTGCCTGCCGGGTGCTTGGCCTTCGCGACCTTGGCCCCGCGCTGTCGCCGTTCAACGCCTTCCTGATCCTGACCGGCGTCGAGACCTTGCCGCTGCGCATGCAGCGCCACTCGGACAATGCGAAGGCGGTCGCGGAATGGCTGTCGAAGCATCCGAAGGTGGCCTGGGTCTCCTATCCGGGTCTTGCGGGCGACCGCTATCACGCCCTCGCCCAACGCTACTGTCCGAAGGGCGCGGGCGCCGTTTTCACCTTCGGACTGAAGGGCGGCTACGAAGCCGGGATCAAGCTCGTCTCAAATGTGAAGCTGTTCTCCCACCTTGCCAATATTGGCGACACCCGATCGCTGATCATCCATCCGGCCTCGACCACGCACCGGCAGCTCACCGACGCGCAGAAGGCTCAGGCCGGAGCAGGCCCCGACGTTGTACGGCTGTCGATCGGACTGGAGGACAAGGAGGACATCATCGCCGACCTGGAGCAGGCGCTGGCGGCATAGCTCTCATGTTGGCTGGACGGCAACGATCCGCGGCGCGCCGCGCACTGCGAATTGCGCGGCCTGCAGCACAGCGATTGTCAGCAGCAGGATCGCCATCGCCTGATGGAGCAGCGCCATCATGATCGGCACGCCGAACAACAGCGTCGCAATGCCGATCACGGCCTGGACGATCATGAGCAGCACGAACAAGGCCGCGTAGGCGCGCGCCGTGCGGTCCTGAACGCTGCGGCCCATGTCCCAAGCATACCACAGCGCAATCAGCAGAATGAGGTAGGCCATCATGCGGTGATTGAACTGAACGGTCAGCGCATTCTCGAAGAAGTTGCGCCACAGCGGCGTTTCGAACCACAACCGGTCCGCCGCCGGAATCAGCGCGCCGTCGATATGCGGCCAGGTGTTGTAGACAAGGCCGGCATCGAGGCCGGCAACCAGCGCGCCAAGATAGATCTGGATCAGGACGAGCCCGACCAGGAATCCAGCGGCCACCCGCAGCCGCGCCGGCGCTGCGATAATGCCGGCCGGTTTCATGCGCGCCACGATCCAGACGATCGCGGCATAGATGACGCAGGCGAGCGTCATGTGGAACGCCAGCCGGTATTGCGAGACGGAGACGCGCTCGGTGAGCCCCGATGACACCATCCACCAGCCGACCGCACCCTGAATGCCGCCCAGCGCAAACAGCCCGAACAGCGGCCAGCGCAGGTCACGGCCGATCCAGCCCCGCCACAGGAAGAACAGGAACGGGACGATAAACACAACGCCGATCACGCGGCCGAGCACCCGGTGCGCCCATTCCCACCAGAAGATGACCTTGAACTCGGACAGCGACATGCCGCGATTGACTTCGCGGTATTGCGGGATCTGCTTGTATTTGTCGAACTCGGCCGCCCATTGCGCATCGGTCAGCGGCGGGACGATGCCGGTCACCGGCTTCCATTCGACAATCGACAATCCGGACTCGGTGAGCCGCGTGGCGCCGCCGACGATTAGCGTCGCCACCACCAGGGCGGCGACGACCAGCAGCCAGGCACGCACCGGCCCGACTGCCGTTTCAGAGTTTCTGGTGCCGACCATGAGCCTTCCGCAATCCTTGACGCGTAACGGAAATTCGGGGCCAGCGGCTGGCTTGCCGCGCCACCGCTGACCATATAGTCAGCATCCGCGTCGCAACACAACGCCCTGCCCCGCCATGTCAATTCGCACCCGCAAGCTGATCGGCGCCATCCTTTTGCTGCTCTTGGTTACGGTCTGGTCGTTGCTGGCAATGGCGCTCGCGCAATTCGCCTTTTCAAGTCCAAACGCCGTGGCGGCCTGGGTGTTTTACGTTGTCGCAGGCCTTGGCTGGGTTTTTCCGGCCATGCCGGTAATCCGGTGGATGGAGAAAGGACGCAAGGCCTAGGCCGCGCGGGGCCCTCGCCGGAACCCGTTCCACATGGCCGTCGCGGTCCCCGACATGAGCACGCCCAGGTAGCGCAATTGCTGGTATTCGCCGTTGAGCGAAATGCGCGGCAGCGCCGTCAGATGGTTGCGATGCTCTCGGAAAAGAACGCCCGGCTGGGTCGTCACCGCGGTCTTGAAGCCCAACTCGGCGGCGATGGCAAATTCGCGAGAGCCAGCCGAGGATGGGTCGCCGACCGGATAGGCAAAATGCTCGGGGCGAAAGCCGATCGCGGATTCAATGACCGCGCGGCTCATCTCCATTTCCGCACGCACGACCCGGTCGGGTGTTTTTCTGAGCCTGTAATGATTGACGCTGTGGGCACCGATCGTCACCAGGGGGTCGCGTGCGAGTTCGGCAATATCCTCCCAGCTCATGCATAGTTCGTCGCAGAGCGCAGCCATGTCGACGCCATAGCGCGCGGCGAGATCGCGGATCACGACGCGCAATTCATCCTCGGTCGAAAGGCTGCGCAGCCACCAGTAAAGCTGCTCATAGATGTTGCGCTTGTCGTCCAGGCTCGCGCAGTCAAAGCGGCGCTCGACACCATCGATGTAGAGGCCGATCCGTTCGGTGCTGGCGACAACGCGCTCCAGCGCCACCCACCAGATTTCGCCGATCCGATCGGGAAAACTGGTCGGAACATAAAGCGCGAATGGTGCCTCATGCTTTTTCAGGACCGGATAGGCCCATTGCAGCAGGTCGCGATAACCGTCATCGAAGGTGATGCAGACAAAGCGGCGCTTGAAGTCGCGCTGCACCAGACGCCGGTACATTTCGTCGAGGGAAACGATATCGAGGCCGGACCGGCGCAGCCGCCGCACCACCGCCGCAAAAAAGCCGGGGGACACCTCAAGCAGGCGGTTCGGCTGGAACCCGGCGGGCCGCGCCGGGCGGACATGGTGCAGGGTCAGGATCGCGCCCACCCCCTGGAAGAACGGGCGCAGCGCGACATGGGCTCCGCTGAAATACAGCGTTTCAAGCCCCGCCCGAATGATCGCCTTTTTTAACCCGCCCACTGCCAAAAGCCGCAATTCCCGCCAAAGCGATGCGATCCTGCCAACGCTTTGTTGAGAATCCTTTGCCAAGTTGCCGTTTTCAAGGAGCCCTCGATGAATTTTGCGCTGGCGAAGACCGAGCATGCGCAAGCCCTGCCCGCGCTGCCCATCGCCCGCGGCTGGTCCATCGAGCTCGCTCAAAATCTCGAAATTGCAGAAGCGCCCTGGCGTGAATTGATGCGCGGGGAGTGTTTCGGCACGGCCTTCCAGGACTTCGACCTGTGCGCGCTTTGGTTGCGTCACGTCGGAGCACCGGCGGGATACGCGCCGGCCATCGTCGTCGGCCGCGACCGCGACGGCCGCGCGGCGTTTCTCTGGCCGCTGGTATCCAGACGGCTCGCCGGCTGTCGCGTAGCCAGCGTTTTCTGCGGCCGCCACGCCAATTTCGGCGCGACCCTGTGGCGCAGGGATATTGCAAACAGCGTTACGGCGGAAGACCTGCAGTCGATCCTGACGGGGCTTGCCAGTTCCGGAATTGACGCGCTCGCGCTCCTCAATCAGCCGGCCGAGTTGAACGGTGTGCCCAACCCCTTTCTCCTCCTGCCGCACAGCAATGCGCCAGACAAAAGCTACAGCCTCACGCTGGAAGGGACCGGCGAAGAGATCATCGGCCGGCACTTCAATGCCGATACCCGACGCAAACTCCGCCGCAAGGAGCGCCACCTGGCCCGGCTGCCGGGCTTTCGCTATGTCCGCGCGGCGAACCGCTCCGAAGCCGAGCGCTTCGTGTCGGAATTTATGCGCCAGAAGGCGGCGCGGCTGGCCGCACGCGGCATCGGCAACGCTTTTGACGAGCCTGGCATGGATGCGTTCCTGCGCGCTGCATCACTTTCCGGTCTCTCCTGCGGCTCCCCGCTGATCGAGATCCATGCCCTGCAGAGCGATGACGACCTTCTTGCCCTGTTTGCGGGGATCCACGACCGCGACACCTTTTCCACGATGTTCAATTCCTACACCCTCAGCGACAACGCGCGCATGAGTCCGGGTCTCATCTTGCTAATGAAACTCGTGGACGACTGCGCCCGTCGTGGTTTCCGGACATTGAGCCTCGGCATCGGCGCTGCCGAGTACAAACAATCCCTGTGCGACAGGGCCGAGCTGCCGTTCGACACGACGATCGGGCTAACTGTTCGTGGGCATGTATTCGCACGCGCCACGAGAGCCTTTCGCGCGGCGAAAGGTACGATAAAGAATAACCAGCGACTTTGGCGCCTTGTAACCGGGCTCCGCGCCAAATTCTTTGCGCGAACCTGAGCGCGACCCCACCGAGCCTTTTCGCTTGTCTTCGAAAAGTGAGAAAGACTCTGAGTTTTTCGTTGACGCGCGTCTTCTTAGCGTTGAAACGCTATCCGCTCGGCGCAAAAATGCTTCAATCCGTCACGCGGCCACCGGACCGGCATCGCCGCGCAGCTCCGATGATTGGCCTTGGCCTTGCACAAGTACAACCTCGCCAAATCCGGCTGCGCTTAGCCGCTCCGCCGCCGTCTTGGCTTGAACCGATACCAAATCACGGGCAACCAGCACCGCACGCGGAGCAAAGCTGGCCAGGGAATTGATCGCGTCCTCGGTCAAAGCACCGCCGTCGACGACGACGTGATCGTAGGTGCGGGCCAGTGCGTCGAGCGTAACACGAAGCCTCGCTGACTGAAGGATGACCGCGGCGTCATCGTCAACCTGACCGGCGGCTACGAGATGCAACCGCGAGAACTTGTCCCGTGTGATGATATCGCCGAACGAAGCCCGTCCTTTTGCAAGCTCTGCAAATCCTGGCGCGTCTGGATCGACCGACATGATCGACAGGTTCGGCGCATTCAACGCAAGGTCGGCCAGCACCACCTTGCCGCCTTTCGCGGCCAGAGCCCGAGCCAACATGAGGGCTGTATAGGTTGCGCCTACATTGCGTTCCGCCCCGAATATCACCACACGCCGGCCGGATTCGCCCATTGTGCTCAGTGCATTGGCCAATGTTGACAGCCGGTCCGCTTTCGCAGCGGCTGGCGCCGCAGCCGCCGCTGCCGGTAGCGGGGCCACCGGGGCGAGCGGATTGCCGTGCTGGTCCTTCGAAGTCATGCCGGGGCTTTTCCGGAATAGACCAAACAGCGACCTGCGCGCTGCGGAGGGGGCTGCCGGCGACGCCCGTTCGTACGATTCCGCCAGCGCCAGCTCCCTGCGCATGACATTCGGCACGCCTTGCCGCAGGATTTCCCCCGAAATGACGAAAGCCGTGACAAGGAAAAGCGTCGCCAATGCTGAAACAATTACGATCGGCAGCGTTTTCGGGAAGGCCGGCACGTTCGATACCGTGGCGCGCGAGATCACCCGGACTTCCGCCGGAGGCGCGTCGAGATTCTCACGAGCCGTTGCCTCCCGGTATCGGGCCAGATAGGACTCCAGCAGGTCGCGCTGCGCCTTCGCCTCCCGCTCCAGGGCCCGCAATTGCACCTCCTGGGGCGATGCGCCGCTGATCTGACTCTTGATCCGGTCGATCGCATCGACCGTCTGATCGACGCGCAGAGACGCGATCCGGGCGTCGTTTTCCATGGCTAGAACCAGACGCTCGAGCTCGACGCGGATCTGCGCATCGAGCGACCTGATCTGCGCATTGAGCTCCTGGATACGCGGATGCCGGTCAAGGAGGGTCGACGATTGTTCCGCAAGCTGGGCACGCAGCAAGACCCTCTGTTCGACCAGCCGCTTCAGCAGGTCGGAATTGAAAATGTCGGAGGATTCGACCGGCTTGCCGCTCTTGAGCATCGTGCGGATCGCCTGCGACCGCGCTTCAAGATCGGCCTTCTGGGCGCGGGCATTGGCAAGCTGGGTGGTCAGTTCGCCAAGCTGCTGGGTGCTCAGATTGGTCTGATTGGCGCCGACAAAGAGATTGGCTTTCGCCCGGAACGCATCGACCTTGGCGTCGCTTTCCTGCACCGTCTTGCGCAGTTGCTCGATCTCGTTGGCAAGATAGGCGACGGCGCTCCGCGTCTGCTCCACTTTCGCCTGCTGCTGCACTTTCATGTAGGCGTCCAGAATGGCGTTGACGACCTTTGCAGCGAGCTCGGGATCTTCGCTCTGAAACTGAATGGTAATGACCCGCGACCTCTCGACCGCGGAAACCGTCAGCCGCTGGTAGTAAACCTCCATGACCCGTTCTTCGGCGGTCATGTTGAGCCGGTCGCGGCCGATACCAAAGATCGACAATATTCCCGAGACCGGGGAGACGCCCTTGAGCACAGGATCGAATTCCTGGCGTTCGCCAAGTTTCAATTCGCGGATCACCTGCCTGGCAATGTCGCGCGACTGGATGACCTGCACCTGGGTCGCGATCGCTTCCTGGTCCGCAGCAGCCCGGTCGATCGACTTCTCCGCCTCGGGCCGAAGGAAGACGTTTTCACGTCCCTCCACCATGATCTTGGCTTCGGACTGGAAGCGCGGCGTGATCTGGTTGACGACGGCGAGCGTGGCTGCAGCGACCAGCAGCGTCGGCAGGAGGATCAGCCACTTCTTGCGCCAAAGCGCCGCACCGAGCGCGCGCAGATCGAGATCGCCTCCGGACGATACGCCGACGCCACCCTGCTCAACCGACTGCATCATCCGACTCCGCAGCAACGAACCCGGCTATTTCGGACGATTATGGTTATTGTCCGGTTAAGCGCCAGCCTTGCTCGAACCGATTGCGGCGCGCTGCCGCCAAGACATACGGCCATTCATTAACGTCGCTTAACCACGATGGCCATGCCGGCATGGTCACGCAGGTCGGGGACGCTGAGAGCCCGATTTCAAGGGCGCGGCGTCCAGCGCCGTTAACCATATCGCAAGCATGCGGCATCTGGCAGCCTTGCTCGGCGCACGCCCGAAGGCCAATTGCATCACGGATAGCGCGACGGGCGAAGCCAGTGTCAGACGAGGCGCCGATGTCAAAACCGAAAAAATGCGAATAAGCCTTTGTTGAATTTTTTCCGATAGGACCGCTCCATCACAACAAGGTCTGCGCGTCATTGCCCGATGCGACCGACCGAGGGACGGCGTAAAATGTTCGATCTGGACGCTCGCAAGTTGCTGGGCGTGCCTCTGACTGCTTCCGCCCTGACCGGCGGCGCAGATTCGGCTGCGCGCGGAAAACGTCAATTGTCGCCTGCGGCGCTCGCCGCGGCGGCGCCAGTCACCCGCACGGCGTTTTCACCGATCGTGATCGCGGGCTTCGTGCGCGCCATCGAGGCAGCACTCATCGCTTTCGTCGGTATGCTTGCCTATTATACTTACGTATTCCCGGCGGAAGGCTTCCGCTGGCCCTACATCGTGGCAATCGCGGGCATTTCGATATTGTCGGTCGTGGCCTTTGAGGCGGTCGAGATCTATCAGATCCACGCTTTCCGCCGGCCGCTGCGCCAGATGGCACGGCTTCTGTCGGCCTGGTCTCTGGTTTTTCTGCTCGCGATCGCGGCCTCCTTCCTTCTGAAACTTGACCTTCCCTTCTCCCGTGTCTGGCTCGTCGGCTTCTGGGGGGGCGGCCTGATTGTCTTGCTTATGTCGCGCAGCATTCTTTATCTGCTGGTCAGGCAATGGATGCGCGATGGCCGGCTCACTCGGCGGACCGTCATCGTCGGTGGCGGCGCCCCGGGCGAAGCCCTGATCGAGGCACTAAAAGACCAGGAGGATTCCGACGTCCGCGTGATCGGTGTTTTTGACGATCGCAATGACGAGCGCTCGCCCACGCATTGCGGTGGCCTTTCCAAGCTTGGGACGGTCGACGACTTCGTCGAGTTCGCACGCCGCACCCGGATCGATCTTGTCATCTTCTCGCTGCCGATCAGCGCCGAAAACCGCCTTCTGGCGATGCTGAAGAAGCTCTGGGTGCTGCCGGTCGATATCCGGCTGTCGGCGCACTCAAACAAGCTGCGCTTCCGGCCCCGCTCCTACTCCTATATCGGAGCCGTTCCCGTCCTCGACGTGTTCGACCGTCCGATTGCCGATTGGGACGTCGTGATGAAATGGCTGTTCGACAGGATCGTCGGCGGCCTGATGCTGCTCGCCGCATTGCCGGTCATGGCGGCCGTCGCCATCGCCATCAAGCTCGACAGCAGAGGCCCCATTCTGTTCAAGCAGAAGCGGTACGGCTTCAACAACGACCTGATCGAGGTTTACAAATTCCGCTCGATGTATGTCGATCAATGCGACGCGACGGCGAACAAACTCGTCACCAAACACGATCCGCGCGTGACGCGGGTTGGCCGCTTCATCCGCAAGACCAGCCTCGACGAATTGCCGCAGCTCTTCAATGTCGTGTTCAAGGGTAACCTGTCGCTGGTCGGACCGCGCCCGCATGCGGTGAACGCCAAGGCGGAAGCCCGCCTCTATGATGAGGCCGTCGACGGCTATTTTGCAAGGCACCGCGTCAAACCTGGTGTCACCGGCTGGGCGCAGATTAACGGCTGGCGCGGCGAAACCGACACGCAGGAAAAGATCCAGAAGCGCGTCGAATACGACCTGTACTACATCGAGAACTGGTCGATTCTGTTTGATCTCTATATCGTCCTGATGACGCCCTTCGCGCTGCTCAAGAGCGAGAACGCCTATTGATCACGCTCGACCAGGCGCAGGCGATGGCCGCAGCTGCGCGGTCGGCCCCGGCGGCCGGGCCTGCGCGCCGCGTGCCGGCGGTCGCGGTGGGCCTGCTTCACGGCGCGCTGTTTCTGACGATCCTCGGCAGCTTCCTTGTCTTCATTGAGCCGTCGCCCTACGAGGTGCTCTCGGCGCTGCTGGTCTTTACCTGCTTCCTTGCCGGCGTCACGTTCGACCGCAAGCTGCTGCCACTCGTCATTCTGTTGCTGCTGTACAATCTCGGCGGCGCATTCTCGCTGATCCCGGTGATTGGGGATGAGCCGTCGCGGCGATTCATCCTGATTTCGTTCTATATGGCAGTCACCGCGATCGTCTTCGCCATGATCTTTTCCGCCGATTGCGTACGGCGCGCCGAACTCCTCCGAACCGCCTATATCCTCGCCGGCGTCTGCGCGGCGATCGCCGGCATTGCCGGCTATTTCACCGGCAGCGAGCTGCTCACGCTGTATGGCCGCGCCCGCGGCACCTTCAAGGACCCGAACGTCTACGGCCCCTTTCTGATCCTGCCGATGCTGTTTCTGCTGCAATCTTTCCTGGCAAAAGGCCTGCGCGTCGTTTCGTTCGCCGCATTCATGATCATGGCGGCCGGTTTGTTCCTGAGCTTCTCGCGCGCCGCATGGGCGCACATGGTGTTTTCGGCGGTCATGATGATGGCGCTTCTGTTCATGACCACGCCGAGCGGCTGGTTCCGGGCCCGCCTTGTCGCATTTTCGGTGATGGTCAGCCTTGCGATCGCAGGTCTCCTGGCCGGTCTGCTTGCGGTCGGCAATGTCGGCGACGTCTTCAAGGAGCGCGCCTCGCTGAATCAGTATTATGACGTCGGCGAGAGCGGGCGTTTCGGCAACCAGAAGAAAAGCGTCAACGAATTGCTGGAACTGCCAAACGGTTTCGGCCCGCTGCAGTTTCGCAATCATTACGGCAACGACCCGCATCAGGTCTATCTGAATGCCTTCGCGTCCTATGGCTGGCTCGGCGGATTCTCCTATCTCGCGCTGGTGCTGCTCACTCTCCTCATTGGCCTGCGCACCGTATTCGTCGCAACGCCGTGGCAGCGCTATTTCATTCCGGTGATGGCTACCTTCAC
>NZ_JBKBVB010000194.1:0-4541 GCF_046289595.1 Pseudorhodoplanes sp. | reverse complement strand
TCGGCCTGATCCTTGGTGAGCTTGGTCAGCTTCACCCCGATCTTGTCGAGATGCAGACGCGCGACCTTCTCGTCGAGATGCTTGGGCAGCGTGTAGACTTTTTTCTGGTATTTGCCGTCCTTGTTGTTGGCGAAGAGTTCGATCTGCGCCAGCGTCTGGTTGGTGAAGGACGAGCTCATCACGAAGCTCGGATGGCCCATGGCGTTGCCCAGATTCACGAGCCGGCCCTCCGAAAGCAGGATGATGCGATGGCCGTCGGGAAACTCGATCTCGTCGACCTGCGGCTTGACGTTGATCCACTTCATGTTCCTGAGGCCGGCAACGTCGATCTCGTTGTCGAAGTGACCGATGTTGCACACGATGGCGCGGTCCTTCATCTGCCGCATGTGATCGGCGGTGATGATGTCCTTGTTGCCGGTGGCGGTGACGAAAATGTCGGCGCGCTTCACCGCGTCCTCCATCGTCGTCACTTCGTAACCCTCCATCGCCGCCTGCAGGGCGCAGATCGGATCGATTTCCGAAACGAGAACGCGGCAGCCGGCGTTGCGGAGCGAGGCAGCCGACCCCTTGCCGACGTCGCCGAAGCCCGCGACCATCGCCACCTTGCCGGCCATCATCACATCGGTGCCGCGGCGGATGCCGTCGACCAGCGATTCCTTGCAGCCATAGAGATTGTCGAACTTCGACTTGGTGACCGAATCGTTGACGTTGATTGCGGGCCAGAGCAGCTTGCCGGCCTTCTGCATCTCGTACAGGCGATGCACACCGGTGGTGGTCTCTTCAGACACACCCTTGATCGAGTCGGCGATCGCCTGGAAATAACCCTTCGGCTTCTCCTTCAGCTGCTTCTTGAGCAGCGCAAAGAAAACTTCCTCCTCCTCCGAGCCCGGCTTGTCGAGAAACGCGGTGTCACCCTTCTCGGCGCGCAGGCCGAGGTGGACGTACATGGTGGCGTCGCCGCCGTCGTCGAGGATCATGTTGGGATGGCCGCCGCCGTGCCAGTCGAACAGCTTGGCGGTGTAGTCCCAGTAATCCTTCAGGGTCTCGCCCTTCACCGCGAAGACCGGAATGCCGGCGGCGGCGATCGCCGCGGCGGCGTGGTCCTGGGTCGAATAGATGTTGCACGACACCCAGCGAATGTCGGCGCCCAGCGCCTTCAGCGTCTCGATCAGCACCGCGGTCTGAATCGTCATATGCAGCGAACCCGCGATCCGTGCGCCCTTCAGCGGCTGCGACGGGCCGTATTCCTCGCGGGTCGCCATCAGGCCCGGCATCTCGGTCTCGGCGAGCGAGATTTCTTTACGGCCGAACTCGGCAAGGCCGATGTCGGCGACGATGTAATCCGTAAAGCCGGACTTCTTCGCGGTTGCTGCAGTCATGACGCTCCCTTGACGCTGTGGTCTTGAGGTGAATGTTCGGAAAAAGGATGCAGCCCGCGCCCGCGCAGGCAGCCACTTCGGGCGCCGCTATAGCAGGGCCCGGCCCAGGATGCAATAAGGATATAAAGATTTCTTTATGTGGCCTGATTAACGCTTTCTGACCGCGCCGGCAGAGGCAAACCATTTCCCGGATTGCAGCTCCGCCTTCTGTTTTCGCGGTGCTTTCGGTTTTTTCGCCGGCTTCTCGGGCTTGGGCGTGGGCGCCACCTCGCCCTTCACCAGCAACAAGAAATGCTGCCGCCGCCATGCGGCATCGGCCGTCTTGAATTCCGGGTGATGCTTGTCGAGACGCGCGAGCAGCGACTTCAGCTCGCCGTCCTTCATGCCGTCGACCAGCAGATTGAAAATCGTCTTGCCGAGCGCTTTGCGCGCGGCACGCAGATCGTCAAGGCCGAGCGTCTTGGCCTTGAAATACTTGGTCAGCGCATTGCGCGCCGACTTCGACGCGTCCACGCGCAGCGACGCGAAGGTCTCCGGGTTCTCCGCGATCGCGCGCCAGGCATCGAAGCCGTCGAATTCAAGAGCCATGGAGGGTCTCCTTCACCTCTCTGACGAGATCGGCGAGCAGGATATCGGTCCCGTCCTTCCATTTCTGCGAGAAGGTCGGATGGGTGTGAATCTTGCCGAGCGCCTCGGCGATCGCAGTCCGCTCGAAAATCTCGGTGCGGAATACGGAAAATTTCGCGTCATCCTTCGCCGCTTCGGCACGCAGGCGCTCGCTGGTGTGCTCATGCTCTCGCGTCGGACGCCGCCGCGTGATCAGGACGCGGGGCGCGCGCTTCGGCTTTTTCAGATTGGAGCGGTCTGCGATCGGCCCGCTCCAGAGATTGGCGCAGAATGAATTCAGTCCGTAAGTCGACAGAAAATCCGGGATCGTCGGCACGATAACGAGATTGGCGAGCCGGATACTGACTTCGGTCATCACCGAAATGCCGGGCGCGCAATCGAGCAGGATATAGTCGTAGGACTTCTTCGTCCGCTTCAGCTCGTCCTTGATGATGGCATAGAGCGACTCGACGATGTGATCGAGGTCCATCTTCATCTTGGTCAGCGTGAAGATGAGGTCGCGTTCCGCCAGCCGCAGCTCCGAGCTCGACGCCAGGAGCGACAGCGGCAATTGCTTGCCGAGATGGGTGACATTGCTGATATTGGTGCGGATGCGCCCGCCAAGGGCCGCATCGCGCTGCAGCCGCTTGAAGCGGTCCTCGAGAAACCCGTCGATCGTCAGGCCCCTCTCGATTATGTCACGCAGCAAACCGTCGCCGGCAATGCAGATCGACGCATTGGCCTGCGGATCGAGATCGACGACCAGGGTTTCGGCGCCTTGCGCCGCCAGCGCTTCGGCAAGTCCGATAACTGTCGCCGTCTTGCCGACGCCGCCCTTCATGTTGGCGACCGCAATCACCTTGCCCTTCATGACGCTGCGCCGTTGAGCAGCGCCCGGATCTGGCGGCGCTCGGCATCGCGCAGCCGCGCGTCGAGAAACTGGTCGATCTCGTCGCGGGGCGGCGTCTTGCGCAAGGGCTCGACCAGGATTTCGAAGCTTTCCGCCTGCTGCGGCTCACGCAGGCGGATGAAGCCGATGCCGTAATGACCGCATTGCTTCTGCAGGCTCGACAGCTTGCGCTCGTAACGCGAACCGTGCGGAAGGTGCCACACCAGATAGCCGAAATTGGTGTAGCGGGTCTGCGCCAGCGCTTCGAACACGGCAAGGTCCGTCGCGCCGCCGCTTTCGGTCTTCAGCTCGAAACTGTGCACGTCGAATTCGATCCCGGGCAGGAGCTTGAATTGCTTCACGCTGATCAGCGTAAAGTCCGGCCGGGCCCATTGTACACCGCTTGTGCCGACACTGGATGTGTCGCAGGTCAGCCATTTTGCGCCGCGTAAGGCCGGGAGGTCGCGCGCGGCCGGGCCGTCGAGATATTGACGCAGCCACGGCATCAGGCTCGCTTCGCTCCAGCCGCCATTGCCCTCGGCGCGCCGCAGCGGCCCGGCGGCGCTCTGCGGCTTGCGGACGACACCGCCGCCCTGCCCCTGCGCGAGACCGATCCGGCTCTGCGCGGCAAGCCTTTCACAGGCGGTTCGATAGCGGCCTTCGTCGATATCCGCCGAGAGCGCCCGCGCCAGCATCACGCGCATGACGCGGTTCGGGACCGCCGTGCCGTCCTCCGGCAACAGTGCCAGCATCTGCCTGGCGATGTCCTCAACCGATACCGGCACGGCTCGTCGTCCCGCCGCGGCACGTCAGGCGGGTCCCCATTCCCGATAAAATTATGACGGGAGCGCGAAATTCACGCAATCAAAGATTGCAGAGGCGCGAGCCGGGATCAGGCCGCGGGCTTTGGCGGGACCGGCTTGACCAGCCCGGCCTGCTGCAATGCATTCGCGGTCTGCTGCATCTTGTTGATGAGTTCGATGGCGGCGGATACCGGCAGCACCAGCCGGCAGGCCGGATAACGCCGGCCGGACAGCTGCTGGCCCTGCTTCAGCTCGTCCATCCGGGTAATGCCGAATTCGATGCGCATGGTCTGGCCGTCGAAAAACACGTTGTTGATCGAATCGGCGAAGGTCTCACGGCATTCCGGCTGATCGACATAACGGATCGCAGCCGGCTGATTCTTCTGTTGATCGGAATTCGTCATTACCTGGTTCCTCAAGCGAAAGGCGTCCCTTACCCGACATTTATGACAGTCCGTGTCGTAATCAGCGCTGGCGAAATCCGTACGGGGAACCGGCGCCCTTCCTCAATCATCCTCATCGAAACGGCCGCCGATCAGACTTTCGATCGCATCCATCACCGCGGCCGCATCCTTGCCGCTGGCCTCCACGGTAATCGTGGATCCAGGACCGGCACCCAGCATCATCAATCCCATGATCGACGTGCCGCCCACGGTTTCGCCGCCGCGCGTGACCTTCACCTCTGCGTCGAAACGCTCGACCGTCTGCACGAATTTGGCTGAGGCGCGCGCGTGCAGGCCTTTCTTGTTACAGATTTCCAGCACGCGAACGATCGCGCTATCGGCAGTCATTTTCCGGCAAGAACCCGGCTGGCGATGGTGACATATTTGCGGCCGGCATCCTGCGCCGCCGCGACCGCCTCGG
>NZ_JBKBVB010000193.1:0-4653 GCF_046289595.1 Pseudorhodoplanes sp. | reverse complement strand
AGAGCGAGAACGGAGCCGGAAAGCCGCGCCAGCAGCGCCGCCGCATAGCCGGTCGCGCAGCCGACATCGAGCACGCGATCAGCGCTCTTGAGGTCCAGAGCCTGAAGCATCTTTGCCAGCATCATGGGCTTCAGAAGCCGGCGGCCGCCCCCGCCGACGGGCAGATCGAGGTCGAGATAAGCAAGTTCCGCCTGCGCCGCGGGCACGAAATCCTCACGGGGAACATCGAGCATAGCGCGGATCAAGGGCCGGTCGGTGACGTCAGCGGTGCGGACCTGCCCATCCACCATCGCGCGGCGCAACGCGGCGTAATCCACCATGGTCTGGTCCAACATGAATTTCGTCCAAATCAGGATCGCCTGCTTCTGCGGCTTTGTGTCCGAAAACGCAAGATCGGGCACCCGCCCTTCCGCTCTGAAATGTTGCCCGGCCCCCGGCGCTCCTATATGACCTTGCGCCCGAGGCCACGTGGCGGAGTGGTTACGCAACGGTCTGCAAAACCGTGTACCCCGGTTCAATTCCGGGCGTGGCCTCCAGTTCTTTCAATTTCGGGCAACATCGACCTGAAATGCTTGCAATCGGGCGAGGCTTTGTTATAGCCCCGCTTCGTTCCCCGGTAGCTCAGTGGTAGAGCAACCGGCTGTTAACCGGTTGGTCGCTGGTTCGAATCCGGCCCGGGGAGCCAAACATCATCAGCTGTCGTTCGAAATCTAGCGCGGAAGCATCCGTTATTGACCGCAGCACCATGACGTTGACCGCAGCCAACGTAATGCTGCACATCCGGGGCTATCCGAGCCGCAGCGCTTATTTTGCCTTCGCCATCGTCTCGTAAGCATCCGCGGCTGCGTCGATCAGATCCATCGACGGGCGCGACGAACAGACTTTTCTGACTTCACCGACGATGCTCTCGAGATCCCGCCCCCTTCCGACATTGCGGTTATTTGCGCTGGTCATGTTGAGCCCGCTCCAAAAACCGAGAATATAAGCGATACCCTCCTGCTCGAGACGCGCCTCCGACAACCAATGTTCGCAACTGCGGTTGCCGATTCCGATCTCGAAAAAAGAGCCTTGTTGGGCGCGCAGCCGGTCGCCGCAAACGAAGATTGCGGCCGCAACCGCCGACAAGGCTATGAGCCGTGATTTTTGCAAGCGTGCCTCCCCTCTCGGATCGAAAAATGTGAGCGGCCTCACATACCGCCGTCCTGGCGCGCCCTAAATTACACAACAGACGTCTGAGCGATCCTCACGCGGTGGCTCGCCCGGTGGGCCACCGTCTCGGAGCAAAGCCATGTTCCGTCAGCTTCTGAACGAATTCGCCGATGAGGTCTCGTTCCTGATCGCAGGCTTCGTTATGCGCAATGCGATTTTGCTCGTCACGCTCACCACGATACTGCTGGTCGCGTTCGCGCGTCCCTGAACGGATAGCGCGTCTTCTCGTCCGCCGGTCCAACCGTCATTTGGCGCATGCGCAGTGCAGCGCCGTTTCTTATCGTATCGGCTTGTAAATTGTAGTTTTTAAATGCGCCGCCGGCGCGAGCGTGCTTGGCCTCGCCGTTGGTTTTACAGGCAACCCAAGCAGAATGACGATGGACGACAAGATTGACGCCGTGCCGGCGATGGACTGCCCCCATTGCAAGCAACGAATGAGCGTCCGCGCCTATCTGCCGCGAAGCGGCGCACTTCCGGCTGTGGCGGGCTATTGGTGCGAGGCCTGCCGCCAGGAATTCACCATCGAAATCGACTGACCGGCAGGATGCGGCGGCAGCCGACGCTCATCTGGCGCCGCAGCGGCTGTACAGCGTTTTCGAGCAAAATGCGCAGCTCTGCGCGCAAAGAAGACGCGGCACCGCATAGCCCGGAATCGTTTTGCGACTCGAAGAAAAGCGAAACGACCCTCGCGCAACGTCAATCGACGTAATCGTCTTCCAGCGGCGCCGGATGCCAGAGCGGTCCGCGAGACAGCGAAATCTTGCGCCGGCCGGTCTCCTGCGCTGCCGCGATGGGGGCTTCCGGCTGCCGGGACAATTCGTAGAGCGCAGCGCCCGGCCGGCCGCCGGCATCGATCAGGTCGGCCTCCTCGCAGGTCGAGGCGATGGACAGACTCAGCGCATGCAGGTGCGCCCGCCGATAGCAGAACATCGCCAGCATAGCGCGCGTCCGCCCGGGGATCGTCGCAACCAGTTCGGCAAGACCTTCCGGATGCGAGCGATACAACTGCCCGAACAGGCTTTCCGGAATCGGGCACACATCGTCTGAAGCATTCAGCCCAAAGGACGCCATCGTCAGCCCCCGAAAAAATTGTTGCGATTCGGAAAGTGCGATTGAATTTCTTAAGGCCGCGTTAACGCCCCGTCTTCCCTCGGCGCTGCCTTGATTCAGCGCAAGGCGAGTGGCGTCAGCCAGAGCCATCGTTCGTCGCCAACAAATGAAGGAGACGGACGATGCCCGCCGAAACCCTGCTGATTGTGAGCCTGATCTGCCTCGCCTTCGCGATCTTTGCGGCAACGCTGTTTTATGGCGAGCGGACGTCCGGACGCCCGCAATCCTGAAAAAGGGCGACTCCGGTCACCGCGCTGGCGTCAGCCCTTGGCGCGGCCTGCCGAAAGCGGCAGTTTTGCAATCTCGGCGATTGCCTCGCGGTTTGGCTCAAAGCCAAGCCCCGGCCGGTCCGGCAAGGTGAGCCAGCCGGCCTGCGGCTCGGTCAGGCCGCTATAGAGCGTCCTGTACATTTCGACCGCAAGATAATGGTGCTCGACCAGCGAGCCGTTGGCGACGCCGGCCTGCAGATGCATGTTGTGATAGGACCACGCCCCGCCATTGGCGACCGATACATTGTATGATGCGGCGAGCCCGGCGATCTTCAGGCATTGGGTAAAGCCGCCGGTGATGCAGACATTGGGCTGCGCATAGTCGATCGCCTGCGCCGCAAGCAGATCGCGGAACCGGTACAGCAATCCCTCGTTTTGACCGCAGGCGAGCGCAATGCCGCTGTTCCTGCGAAGCTGCGCCATGCCGAGCACATCGTTCTGGGTCAGCGGCTCCTCGAAAAAGGAGATGTTGCAGGGACGGATCATCTCCACGAGCTTGGCGGCGTGGTAGAGATCGAGATTGCAATTGGCGTCGATGAAGATCTCGACGTCGGGCCCGACTGCCTCGCGCACCGCCTGCACACGCCGTGCATCCTCGCGGATCGCGTCCATCACCGGACGCTCGTCTTTGTGCCTGAGCGCTTCGCTCGCCACCGTCATCTTCAGGCGGCGGAAACCGTCCGCCACCCATTTCTTCGCGGCCGCCGCAAGCTGCTCGCGATCGAAAAAGCCGAAGCCGAACGTGGCATAGACCGGCACCCGCTGCCGCGCCCCGCCAAGCAGTTTCCAGACCGGCAGGTTCAGCGCCTTGCCCTTGATGTCCCAGAGCGCGAGATCGACCGCAGCGACTGCATGCGCCGCATAGCCGGTCTGGCCGCGCGGCATCAGCGTCCAGTACATCTTCTCCCAGATTCGTTCATGCAGCAGCGGGTCGTCGCCGAGAAGGTTGGGCGCGATCACGCCGTTGACCGCCTGCGCCACCACATCCTCCTCGGTGATCGAGGTGAGGCCATGACCGACGATGCCGGTATCGGTCTCGACCTCGACGAAACAGGCGGCGAGCGAGGTTTTCTTGTCGAGGCCGAGAATCGCAATGTTCAGGGGAACATTCAGCGGCGTTGCGGTGACACGGACAATTTTCATGATGGCTTCGATTCCGGACAGTGAAACGGGACTCGCGCGTCCCACCATGGTGGGCAAGCCGCAAGATTTTCTGCAGCTGCCTATAGCGCGAGGCGCATTGTGTCGGCAATTTGCCGCCGCGCATGGCGGGTTGCGCTGGCTGGCACTTCCGTCACCCCGTCAAACGCGACATGATCGTAAAACCATCCCAAGGGAGGATCGAGTTTCAGATGGCCAAGTCGAACAAGTCCAAGGTGAACGCCAAGCCGCGCCGCGCCGCAAACGATGCCGGAACGAAGTCCGGCAAAAAGACCCGCACCAAGCTCGAGATGGCCGATCCGGATTTTGCCCGCGGCATCAAGGTACGGCGCGCGATGTGGGGTTTCGACGGCGCCGACGGACAGATCAACAATGCCGGCGAGTTCATCTGGCCGCTGCAGGAGATCGTGACGAAATATTGCTTCGGCCAGACCTGGACGCGGCCGAAACTCTCGCGAAAAATTCGCTCGATGATCACCATGGCAATGCTGGTCGCGATGGCCCGTCCCAACGAATTGAAGGTTCACATCGAAGGCGCCATCGCCAACGGCGTCACCAAGGACGAGATTCAGGAAATCCTGATCCATGCCATGGTCTATGCGGGCATCCCGCGCGGCGTCGAAGGCTTCCGCGCGGCGGAGGAAAAACTGAAGCAGTTGGGTCTCGAGTAACCGGGTGCGATCATGACAACCATCAAAACAGTCGGATTCATCGGCATCGGCAATATGGGCGCGCCGATGGCCGCCAACGTGAAAAAGGGCGGGTTCGAGGTTGTGGCCTTCGATCTCGATCCCGCACGCGCAAAAGCCTTCGCGCGGCAGCATGGCGCGCGCGCGACCGACCAGCTCGCTGAGCTCGGCGAGGCCTGCGACGCCGTCGTCACCATGCTGCCGACCGGCAAGGA
>NZ_JBKBVB010000053.1:0-31178 GCF_046289595.1 Pseudorhodoplanes sp. | reverse complement strand
ACTGTCTTGCCCCGGCTGTGGCGGATCACAAGGCCGGGTGTGAAGTCCTCGAAATAATTGTGCGATCCGGTCAGGGCAGGGTCGTTCACGGCATCACCTATGCCAGCAGGCGGTCGGAGATGATGCGCAGCTGGATTTCCGAAGTGCCCTCGAAAATCTTGGTCAGCCGGGCGTCGCGCCAGAACCGCTCGACCGGATGCAGCTGGGTATAGCCTGCGCCGCCGAGCACCTGCAGCGCGTCGGAGGTGACGCGCTCGGCCATCTCGCTTGCGAGATACTTCACCATCGAGGCTTCCTTGTCGCTGCGGCGGCCGGTATCGACGCAGTCGCAGACGTAATACATGAGCTGGCGCGCCGCCTCGATCTCGGTCGCCATCCTCGCGAGCTTGAAGCGGATGCCCTGGAAGTCCGAGACCGGCTTGCCGAACTGCACCCGCTCCTTGGCATAGGCGATTGCAGTGTCGAGCGCGCCGGTTGCGCAGCCGATCGCGCGCGCGGCAGTATGGGCGCGCGCCTTCTCCAGTTCGCTGGAGATCAGATAGAAGCCCTTGCCCTCCTCGCCCATCAGCGATTCCGCGGGGATGCGGAAATCGTCGAAGGCCAGCTCGAACGTCTTCATGCCGAAATAGCCGATCTTCGGGATCGCGTTGCCCTGCATGCCTTTCGGGAAGCTGCCGCGCGGCTTCTCGAACATGAAGCAGGAAATGCCTTCATGCCGCCGCTTCGGGTTGGCGGGCTCGGAGGTGCGTGCCATCAGGATCATGAAATCGGCGCCGTCGGCAAAGGTGCACCAGTATTTGTTGCCGTTGATGACCCAAGAGTCGCCGTCGCGCCGCGCACGGCAGGCGATGCCGGAAACGTCGGAGCCGACATCGGGCTCGGAGATCGCAACGCAGCCGATGAAGTCGCCGCGCGCCATCCGCGGCAGATAGTTGCGGCGCTGCTCCTCGGTCATCACCGGCATGCCGACCAGACCATTGGCGCGCGCCATGATGGAGGCGACGCTCATCCAGGCCTTCGACAATTCCTCCGCCACCAGACAATATTCGAAACAGCCGAGCCCGAGCCCGCCATATTCCTCCGGGATCAAAATGCCGAAATATCCCATCTCCGCCATCTTTTCCCGAAGCGCCATCGGGATGTCGGCCTTTTCCGGATCGAGCTTGTTGGCAATGGGCAACACTTCGCGCATGGCGAATTCGCGCGCGCTCTCGATGATGAGGCGGCGTTCTTCGGTGATGTAGGTCATCGGAACTGTTCTTTACGCACGAGGTTGGTCCGCTTGAATTCGATCACCGGCTCCTTGCGCTGATTGAAGCCGCGGGTGTGCCAGGTGACGATGCCGTGGCGCGCGTCGCTTCTGGACTCGCGGCATTCAAGCACTTCGCTGGTCGCAGTCAGCGTATCGCCGGGATAGACCGGGGTGTGAAACGCCAGATCGTCGATGCCGAGAAACATGCCCCCGGCCTCGCTCAGATCCTGCACGCTCAGCCCGAAAATTGTGTTGAACACCAGCATCGGACAGACCACCGCATCCGGGTGGCCCTCGGCGCGGGCGAATTCCGCATTGAAGTAGCGCGGGTTGTAATGCAGCGTCAGCGTCGTGAAGACCGTATTGTCGGCCTGCGTGATTGTTCGTCCCCAGTGATGCACGAAGACACGGCCGGGCGAGAATTCCTCGAAGGAATGCCCCTTGCGCCACAGCACCGCGCGTTCGCGCAATGCAGCTGCTTCCGTTGGCGTCTCGTTCATCCGCCGCCCGCCTGACGCAGCAGCTGCGTTTTCATGGTGAACCGGTCGGCGGGATAGAGGCTGATCGCGATCTGGTAGAGTTCGTCGGCCGGATCGAAATAGCGGCGCAGCACGAACAGTCCCGGACTTCCCGCCTTCGCATCGAGTTGGGCCGCATGCTTGTCGTCGATCGCGACCGCGCTGATCTCCTGTTCGAGCCGGGCCGGCACAACGCCGAAATTCTTCTCCAGCAGCGTGAAGATGCCGGCGGTCTGTTCGGTGACGTGCTTGCGCACATCGGCATATTTGCGGGCAACGAAAATCTCGGTCCAGCACAGCTTGATGTTGCGCGCGACATGCCAGCGCAGTCCTGCGAAGCGCAGCCAGCTGCCGCCGGGATCGCAGCCGAGAAGACCGGCAAGGCTCTCGCGCATGACGATCAGCCCCTCGGATTTACGCTCGAGGCGGGTGTCCTGCGCGGCGTCAAACAGGCGCCCGAGGGTGTCGATCTCCTGGACGAAAAGTGTCGGATCCTGCCGCCCGCAGACGATGGTGCCGGCCCCGCGCCGCCGCTTCAGCAACCCGCGCGATTGCAGTTCCCGGATCGCCTCGCGCACGGTCTGGCGGCTGACGCCAAACCGGTCGCAGAGCTCGTTCTCCGGCGGAAACTTATCCCCCGCCGCATAGCGGCCCGACATGATCTCGTCGGTCAGGGTGCGCCGAATTTGCTGGTAAAGCGTGGTGGATGACACAGCTGCGGATCCTTGGCGGACAGACAGACAAGTTATTGTACGGACATTTGTTGGCATGGCGGGACGCGCGTTGCAACCCGTTCGTCAAGAATAGGCACGCGGCAGCCCCGCCGGAAGCTTCCAACTCCACGTAACGCGGTTTGTCCGTACAATTTGGCTTGACCGGTTGCCGGATCAGTGGTGGGACTTCGCCCTGAGAGACATGACCGATTGGCGACGATGCGGCCAGAGACCGAAAGCAGAGGCGGCGCCCTTGAGGGCATCCGGGTCATCGATCTGACCCAGATGCTGGCGGGTCCGTTCTGCACCCAGATGCTGGCGGACCAGGGCGCGGAGGTCATCAAGGTCGAGCCGCCGCAAGGGGATTCGTCGCGCAAGCTCGGCCCCTACCGGCCGGACGATACCGAGCGGCAAACCGGCGGCTATTTCGCCTCGGTCAACCGCAACAAGAAAAGCATTGTCATCGACCTCAAGAGCGAGGACGGCCGGACGCTGTTGCGGCGGCTGGTCCGCGATGCCGATGTGGTGGTCGAGAATTACCGCGCCCGGGTGATGGACCGCCTCGGTCTCTCCTATGAATCGCTGCGCGAGGAGAATCCGGCGCTGGTCTATGCCGCGATTCGCGGATTCGGCGATCCGCGCACCGGCGAAAGCCCCTATGTCGACTGGCCGGCTTTCGACGTGGTGGCCCAGGCGATGGGCGGCCTGATGGGAATCACCGGCCCCGATCCGCACACGCCGACCAAGGTTGGACCGGGCCTTGGCGATATCGTGCCCGGCGCGTTCGCGGCGACCGGCATCCTGGCGGCGCTGTTGCGCGCCAAAATGACCGGCCGCGGCCAGTTCGTCGATATCTGCATGCTCGATGTGGTGCTGGCGGTCTGCGAGCGCATCGTGCATCAGCACAGCTATGCCGGCGCGGTGCCGCGGCCGGAAGGCAATCATCATCCGATCCTGACGCCGTTCGGCCTGTTCTCCGCGTCCGACGGGTTCGTCAGCATCGGCGCGCCGACCGACGAATGGTGGCAGAAGCTGTGCCGCCTGATCGGTCGCGACGATCTCCTGTCCGACGCGACGCTTTCGACCAATGCGCTGCGCACGAAGAACCGCGCCCGCGTGTTCGAGATTGTGGAAGGCTTCACGCGGACACGCAGCAAGAAGGAATTGCTGGAGGTGTTCGGCGGCAAGATCCCGTTCGGCCCGGTCTACGATATCTCCGACATTGCGCAGGATCCGCATTTCGCCGTGCGCAACATGATCGTGGAGACGTGCGATCCGGGGACCGCGACGCCGGTGGAGCTGGCCGGCGTGCCGATCAAGTTCACCGAAACGCCGGGTGCGATCTGGTCGGGGCCGCCGCGGCTCGGAGAGCACACCGACGCAATTCTCGGAGCCGCGGGTCTCGCAGCCAACGAAATCGCCGAGCTGCGCCGGCGCAAGATTGTTCAATAGGACGCAAGAGATGATGCAGAGCACACGCCCCCGCCGCCCGCGCCGCGTTCAGTTGTCGGTTCCGGGCTCGAGCGAGAAGATGATGGCGAAGGCGGCGCAAAGCCGCGCCGATCATGTGTTTCTCGATCTGGAAGACGCGGTCGCGCCGAGTGCGAAGGAGGGCGCGCGCCGGAATATCGTCAAGGCGCTGAAGCAGCTCGACTGGACCGGCAAGACCCGCTGCGTGCGCATCAACGATCTGACCACCAAATATGCCTATCGCGACATCATCGAGGTGGTGGAGGGCGCCGGCGCCCATCTCGATACCATCATGATGACCAAGGTGACCGCGCCTGCCGATATCTCCTTTGCGGCGACGCTGCTCAGCCAGATCGAACGCACCATCGGTCTCGACCGCGAGATCGGCATCGAGGTGCTGATCGAGGAGGTCGAGGGCGTGCAGAATGTCGAAGCCATCGCCAAGGCGAGCCCGCGGGTGGAATCGCTCATCCTCGGCATGGGCGACCTGTCCGCCGCCATGGGGATCGATCTCGGTTTTGTCGGCAGCGCCGCAAATCCCTATCCCGGTGATATCTGGCATTATGCGCGGGCGCGCCTGTGCATGGCGGCGCGGGCGGCGAAGATCGACGCGATCGACGGCCCGTTTCCGAATTTCAAGGACGTCGAGGGCTACCGGCGCGAGGCCACCGAGGCGCTGGCGCTCGGCTTCGTCGGCAAATGGGCGATCCACCCGGCGCAGATCGAGCCCGCGCTTGAGGTGTTCTCGCCCAAGCCCGAGGAGGTCGCGCGCGCCCGCAAGCTGCGCGATGCGTTTCTGGAGGCGGAGGCCAAGGGGCTTGGCGCGGCACAGATCGACGGCCAGATGGTCGATATTGCCTCGCTGCGCATTCTGAAGAATACGCTGGACCGTGCCGAATTGTTTGGGATGTAAGTCAATCAAAGAGAGCGTGGAGCCAGCCGATGTTGCAGGTGGTCAAATCGAAGGCGCAGGATGGCAGCCCGGATGCGGTGACGCGCGCGCTTGTCGACGAACTGGTCGGGCGCCGGATCGAGCAATATCCCGCCGACATCGTCCAGCTGGCGAAACAATGCATAACCGACTTTCTGGCGGTGACGCTCGCCGGCACGCGGGAAAGCGGATCGCAGGCGATTGCCGCAGAACTGCTCGACGGCCGCGACGGCGAGGGCCCTGCGACGCTGATCGGCTTGCCGCACCGCACCTCCGCGCTCGATGCGGCGCTCATCAACGGCATGGCCGCGCATGCGCTCGATTACGACGACGTGAGTTTGCCGATGTCGGCGCATGCCAGCGTGGTGATCCTGCCGGCGCTGCTGGCGCTCGCGGAAAAGCGAAAAAGCCCGGGCCGTGATGTTCTGGAGTCCTTCGTCGCCGGATACGAGGCCGGCGCGCGGATCGGCATGTATATGGCGCCGACGCATTACGATAGCGGTTTTCACGGCACCGGCACGATCGGCACGTTTGCTGCTGCCGCGGCTTGCGCGCATCTCATGCGGCTCGATGCCGAGCGGACGGAGCGCGCGCTCGGCATTGCCGCGGCGCAGGCGGCCGGCATCCGCGCGATGTTCGGCACCGACTGCAAGCCGCTGCATGCCGGCAAGGGAGCGTTCAACGGCCTGTTCGCAGCGCTGCTCGCGGCGCGCGGTTTCACCAGCGCGCCTGCGTCGGTCGAATGCGCCAACGGCTTCGCCGCGACCCATGCCGGTGCGTGCAACGGAGAGGCGGCCTTCGTCGAGCCGCCGGGCGGCTTTTTCCTGCGGCAGAATCTCTTCAAGTATCACGCCGCCTGCTACATGACCCATGCCGCCGCGAATGCGATCGCGGAAACCATGGCGGCGGAAGGGCTGTCCGCCGATGCGGTCGAGCGCATCGTCGTCACCGCCGACCGCTCGCTCGACAGCGTCTGCAATATCGCCGAGCCGGATACCGGTCTCGCCATGAAGTTCAGTCTTCGTACCGTTGCAGCCTTGTCGATGCTCGGCCGCGATACCAGCGCATTGTCGAGCTTTACCGACGAAGCGGCGGCGGAAGCTTCCATTGCGCAGGCGCGGCAGAAGGTCGACGTGCAACTGGCCGACATTCGCCCGATCACCCGCACCGGCATCCGGTTGTTTGCGAAGGGCGGCCGCACGATCGAGGCCGAGCACGATTCCGGCAAGCCCGAGACCGATCTGGCGTTGCAAGGCGCGCGGCTGCAGGGCAAGTTCCGGGCGCTGGCCGGGGAGGTGCTGGGCGCGGCGCGCGCCGATGAATTGCTCGACGTGATCGGGACGCTCGAGATCCGGCCGGATATCGGCGCGATGATGCGGCTTGCGGCCAAGGCGTAAACCACACGCCATCTCCGCTGTTCAATCGCGGTTCCGTCTATGCTACAGGCCGGGCAGGGGCGCCGGCGACAATCGGCGGCATGACAAAGCAGCGTGAGACGTTCGTTTGCGAACTGTCTTGCCGCCGCGCATGGTTCTCACGTGACAGACAGTGTTCAGAACGGGTCGCAATATGCACGACGTGGCTTGCTCCGCCGCTCGATGGCGGGCCTGGGTGCCGCCTTGTGGGCGCTGTTTCTGCTCCTGCTGATCGCATGGGCGAGCCTGGCGATCTATTACTCCAATCTTCCCTGGCCATGGGCGCGCACAGTCTTGGCGGTGGCGTTCGCTGCTTTCGCGGTGTGGGCATTGGTGCTGTCCCGGCCGCGAAGGACATATGTCTTCTTCGCTGCCTTCCTGGCCGTTGCAGCATGGTGGATCGCGATCCCGGCCTCGCATGACCGGCCGTGGCGGCCGGAGGTCGCGGCGATGCCGCGCGTCTTCATCGACGGCGACCGGGTCCGCATCACCAATGTGCGCGACTTCACCTATCGCAGCCGCAACGATTTCGACATCCGCTATGAAGAGCGGGAAATCCTGCTGTCCGACCTGACGGGTGTCGACTTTTACGTGTCCTATTGGCGCGAGGGTCCGGTCGGACACACGTTCCTCAGCTTCATCTTCAACAATGCGCCGCCGCTCGCGATCTCGATCGAGACGCGCCCGGAAGTCGGTGAGGGGTTCGATCCGCTGGCTTCGATGTTCAAGCAGTTCGAACTGGTCTACGTGGTCGGCAGCGAGCGCGATGTCGTCGGCGTGCGCACCAATCATCGCGGCGAGACGACCTATCTCTACCGTCTCAACACATCGCTGGCGGACGCGCGCAAGCTGCTGACGGTCTATCTGGAACGGATCAACCAGCTGGCCGATCGTCCGGAATGGTATCATCTGCTCAGCAACAGCTGCACCATCAACATCATCCGCTATGCCAATGCCGCCGGGCGCGAGGGGCGGCTCAATATCCGCCACGTGCTGAACGGCTGGATCGACAGCTATCTGTATTACTCGGGCCGTGTCGACACGTCGCTGCCATTCCCGGAATTGCGCAGGCTTTCGCTGATCAACGGCGCCGCACAGGCGGCGGGAGACGGACCGGATTTTTCCGAACGCATCCGCGAAGGCCTTCCGGTCCCGCGCTGACGTCGCTCAGGCCACCGGCGGCGGCTTCGGCTCCGCGTCGGGGTCACCGAGCAATTCGGAAATCCAGTGCGTCCCCGGGTGCTGCGCACAGAAGGTCAGCATCGCGATCGTAATGGGTACGCCGATAAAGGCGCCGAACACACCCCACATCCAGGTCCAGAAGAAAACCGAAAGCAGGACCAGGAACGGCGAGATCGACAGCGCGCTGCCGGAAACCCGCGGTTCGACATAGCTGCCGATGACGAATTGAATGACATTGAGGCAGGCGAACACGAACAAGGCGGCCTGCCAGGATTCGAACTGCGCCAATGCGTAGAACGTCGGGAACACCGTCGCGATGAACGGTCCGATATAGGGAATGTAATTGAGTGCAAAGGCGAGAATGCCCCATTCCGGCGCCAGGTCGAGACCGGCCAAAGCCGCAAGCGCCCAGACCGTGACCCCGGTGGCAAGACTCATCGCGGTTCGGATCATCATGTAGCGGCGGAACCGCTCGGCGGCGGTGCGGCTGCCCTCGATCAAAACCCGTGCCGCGATGGGACTCGTCAGCGCTTTTATTTTACTGCCGATACTCGGCACTTCGAGCAGGCCGAGGATCACATAGACTGCAACCACCAGCCAGAAGGTGACCGTCGTGTTGACCCGCCCGGTGATGCTCTGCAGCGTGCCGACCAGCCAGCGCAAATCGAAATGTTCTGCCCAGAAGCCGGCGATGACGATGCCGTGACCCTTCAGCCAGTCAGCGGCCTGTTCATACAGGGTCTGAAAGCGCGGCGCTTCGGACACGATCGCCCGTACGATATTGCTGAAGCCCCAGACTACGGTCGAGGCAAAGCCCATGAATACCACGATGATCACGCACATCACGACGGCGAGTGCGGCGAGGCGCGGCATGCGCTGCTGCAAGAACTCCTGAAGCGGCCAGACCAGCGCGATGATGAACAGCGCGCAGGCGACAGGCGTGAACACGCTGGCGGCGAAATAAAGCGAAGCCGCAAGCACGACCGCGGCGAGAATGCCGGCATAGGCCGGAAGGTGCCGGGCGAGCGCGCTGGGTCTGAAAGGCTGCGTCATGCCGTTGTCATGCCAAAGAGGTCCGGTCGCAGCCGCCTGCTCGGGCATGGTTTGGCCATGCCGCCCGCGCAAGGCGCCGTCCGTTTGTAGTGATGACCAACAGCTCGGGCAACATCGCTGCAACCGCCATGACACATTTTAACCGAGGCGGCTCGCGTGCGTGCAGGCGCGACGCGACCGGCTTACGCTTCCGGACCGCATTTCCTTGTTGAAAGCAGCAACGAAGTATGTTGCCACTATCGATCGGACCGATCGGATACGCGCATGGACATCACGGCGGCAATCAACCTCGCGCGGATGACTGCGCGCGCAGTCGTACTGCTTGCGATGGGCGGCCCGGCATGGGCGATGCCGCCCGTCACCACAGCGCCGGAGCTGCGCCGCGAGATTATACCGGCGCAGGCTCGGACCGGGCATAATACCGATGCTCAAATCTATTTCATCCGCGGCCTCGCGCATGTGTTCTCGCGCGGTATGGACGAGATGGCGGCCAAAGTCCGGGCCCAAGGCTTTTCGCCGCAGGTGATCGGGCATCGCCGCTGGCAGAATGCCGCTGACACCATTGCGGCGAATTACCGGGGCGGAAACACTGCGCCGGTCATCCTGGTCGGTCATTCACTTGGCGCCAATAACGCATTTCAGATGGCGCGCCGGTTGCGCGGCAAGGGCGTACCGGTGATCTATCTTGCGACCTTCGATCCGACGCAGACCTTCACCGTGCCCGATAATGTACGCTACTTCGCCAATTTCTATCAGAATAACGGTGTCGGGCGCCGCGCGAAGTTTCCGGCTTCGCGTCAGAAGGAAAAGGTGAACATCAACCTCACCACCAGTCCCGGCCTCAATCACCGCAACATCGATCAGTCGCGGCGTCTGCAGGACATTGTCATCGGCCGCATCCTGCAGGTGACCGCGCGCTGATGTGACCGCGCGCTGATGCGCGGCCCGGCGCGGGCCTTGGCGGTTCAACGCGTGGGGCCGAAGCTCCATTGTCCGTTGCGGAAATGCAGGCCGGTTCCGACAAAAGCATGTTTCGGATCGTAGCGCTCCCAGCGGCCCGCGACCCAGGAATACTGGCCCTTGCGGCGGTCCCATGCCCAGTGTCCCGGCACATAAACACGCTGCGCGGCCGCGCGATCGGCCTGCCGCCGCGCTTGCGAGCGCGGCACCAGGGGCTGCTGCGCCCTGCGCTGCGCCGAGATTTCCGCATCACGCATCGCGGGCCCGGCTCCCTTGCAGCGGGGGCGATCGCGACAAGTCCGGGTACGAAGGCGAGCATAACGAGTGTCGAAGCGATCTTTCGCATGACGGTCCCGATCACACAGGCTTTGCTGCCGGCTTATCGCCGCGCTTTTCGGTCAGGCTGAACCATGTCACGTAAAGTGTCGGCAGGAAAATCAGCGTCAGAATGGTGGCGACAAGGAGCCCGCCCATGATGGCGAAGGCCATCGGCCCCCAGAAGACGGTGGGCGCAATCGGGATCATGCCGAACACGGTCGAGATTGCGGTCAGCATGATCGGACGGAAACGCGCACTGGAGGCATCGATCACCGCGGTGAGAATATCCTTGCCGGCTTCGCGCTCGGCGTCGATCTGACCGAGCAGGATCACGGCATTCTTGGTGATCATCCCGAGCAGCGCAAGCACGCCGAGAATGGCGACAAAGCCGAGCGGACGGTTGAACGTGAGCAGCGCCAGCACCACGCCGATCAGCCCGAGCGGAGCGACGCTCAGGACGATGAACAGTTTCTGGAAGCTGCGCAGCTGGAAGATCAGCACCGTCAGCATGATGAGCAGCATCGCCGGAACGACCGCGAGCACCGAGGCTTGCGATTTCGCGCTCTCCTCGACGGTCCCGCCGACCGCCAGCTGATACCCGGCCGGCAGCGATCTGGAAAACGCCGTGACCTCCGGCGTCAGCGCCGATACCACCGTGTCCGGCAGAATGCCCGGCCGCAGATCGGCATGGACGGTGAGTGTCGGCAGCCGGTCGCGCCGCCAGACCAGCGGGTATTCCTGATCGTATTCGAAGGTGGCGAACTGGCTGAGCGGCACGGTGCGTCCGCCCGGCAGCGGAATTGCGGTATTGCGCAGCGTCTCGATCGACACCCGCTGATCCTCGGTGGCGCGCACCACCACATCGACAAGATAGATGTCGTCGCGCACCTGGGTGACGGAGACACCCGAAATCACGGTATTCAGCGTGTTGGCCAGTGCCTGCGAGCTCAAGCCCAGCAGCCGCGCCTCGTCCTGGTCGATCCGGATCCGGAGCTGGCGCGCCGGCTCCATCCAGTCGTAGTTGATGTTCACGGTCTGCGGGTTCTTTGCGATCAGCTCGCCGAGTTCGAGCGCATATCCGCGCACTTTGGAGATATCCGGCCCGCTGATGCGGTACTGGACCGGCCAGCCGACCGGCGGGCCGAGTTCAAGCGGATAGACTCGGGCCACCACGCTCGGGAATTCCTCGGCCAGCAGCTTTTCGAGCTTGACCTTCAAGCGTTCGCGCGCCGGAACGTCCTTCGCCACTAGCACCGCCTGAGCGAAGAAATTGTTGGGAAGCTGAACATTGAGCGGCAGATAAAAACGGATGGCGCCGCGGCCGACATAGGTACTCCAGCGTTGGAGATCGGCGTCGTTCTTCAGCGCCTCGTCAAAGCGCTTGGCGATCTCCTCGCTCGCGTAGATCGAGGCGTTCTGCGGCAGACTGAGATCGACCAAAAGCTCCGGCCGGTCGGATGACGGGAAGAATTGCCGCGGGATCAGCGGCATGGCGAGGAAGGCCGCCACGAACATGGCGATGGTGAGAGCGATCGTCAGGTATCGCGCCCGGATGGCGCCGGTCAGGAATGCCCGGTAGGTACGAAACACAAAGCCGGGCTCGGAGCTTGCCCCGGCCTTGGGCGTCGTCAGGATGACCAGCCCGAGCAACGGTGCGAACAGCACCGCGACGAACCACGACACGACCAGGGCAATGGCGACCACCGCGAACAGCGAGAAGGTATATTCGCCCGCCGAACTTGCGGCAAAGCCGACCGGAACGAAGCCTGCAATCGTCACCAGCGTGCCGGCCAGCATCGCGAAGGCATAGGTCCGGAACGCGAATGTCGCGGCTTGCTCCTTGGTATCGCCAGCCGCCAACCGCGTCAGCATGGCGTCGGTCGTGGTCATGGCGTCGTCGACCATCAGCGCCAGCGCGATGATCAGCGCGCCAAGCGAGATGCGCTGCATGTCGATATCGACGATTTCCATCACCGAGAACACGACGGCAAGCGTCAGCGGGATCGCGGTCGCGATCACGAGGCCCGGCCTCACGCCGAGGCTGATGAAACTCACAAACAGGATGATGGCGACCGCCTGCCACAGCGAGGTCATGAATTCCGAGATCGCGCTCTCGACCGTCACCGCCTGGTCGGCCACGAGCTTCGGCTCGACGCCGATCGGCAGATCGGCGCTCAGACGGCTCATCGCTCTGGAGAGGTTCTTGCCGAGCGCGAGGATGTCGCCGCCGTCGCGCATTGCGATCGCAAGCCCGATGGCAGGTTCGCCGTTAACCCGGAACATCGGCTGCGGCGGATCGGCATAGCCGCGCCGGACGTTGGCAATGTCGGCCAGCCGCAACACGCGCCCGCCGACTACGAAATTGATGTTGCGGACGTCCTCCTCGGACTGGAAGGCGCCCGAGACGCGAAGCTGCAGCGTCTCGGCCTCGGTCTGCACCGCGCCCGCCGGCTGCACGACGTTCTGCGCCTGCAGGGCCGCGATCAGTTGCGAGCGGTCCAGGCCAAGATTGGCCAGATCCTGGGTGGAGAACTCGACGAAGATTCGCTCGTCCTGCGCACCCAGGATCTCGATCTTGGAAACGTCGGCGACATGCAGGAGTTCGGACCTCACCTTTTCGACATAGTCGCGCAGCTCGCGTTGCGTGAATCCATCCGCGGTGAAGCCGTAGATGATGCCGAAGGTGTCGCCGAAATCGTCGTTGAAGGCCGGACCGATAACCCCGGCCGGAAGCGTGTGGCGGATGTCGCCGATGCTCTTGCGAACATGATACCAGACGTCCGGGACCTGCTGCGCCGTGGTCGAGCCCTTCAGGTTGACGAAAATGGTGGTGACGCCGGCGCGGGTGAAGCTGCGCAGAAAATCGAGATGCGGGGTTTCCTGTAGCTTGCGCTCGAGCCGCTCGGTGACCTGCTTCAGCGTTTCTTCCACGGTGGCGCCGGGCCATGCCGCGGACACCACCATGGTCTTGATGATGAAGGTCGGATCTTCGGCGCGGCCAAGCCTATGATACGCGCCAACTCCGGCCAGCACCGCGATGATCATCAGATAGATGGTGATCGAACGGTTCTTGAGCGCCCACTCGGACAGATTGAAGCTCATGGCTTGGTACTCGGGTTCATTCCGAGCAGGCGGACCTGTTGACCCGGATGCAAGGCCTGCACGCCCGCGGTCACGACGATGTCGCCATTTTCCAGTCCGTATCCGACCGAGGCCTGATTCTGATCGAAGCGCACCACGTCGACGTTACGCAGCGCGACCGTGTTGGTCTTCGGGTCGACGATCCAGACCGACGGCTGCTGGTTCGAGCGCGTCAATGCGCTGGCCGGGATCTCGAACACCGACACGGCCGCCAAGTCCATGCGTCCGACCACGGTGGCGCCAAGCCGCATCGCCGCCGGCGGATTGGTCAGTCCGACCTTGACTTCGAAGGTGCGGGTGACGGGGTTGGCCTGCGGCGCGACTTCCCGTACGCGGCCCTCTGCGACCACGTTGGGATCGTCGCTCAGCGTCACGGTAATCAGCGGGTCGCTCGGTGCGGCGCGGATCAGTTGGGCGGGCACGTCGAACACGGCGTCGCGCCCATCCTGCCGCGCAACCCGGGCAATCATCTGGCCGACCTGCACCACCTCGCCGGCGCGCGGGCCGATCTCGGTCACGACGCCTGGCGCGTCGGCTTTGAGATCGGTGAAGCCCACCTGATCCTGCGCGGTCTTGAGCTGGGCCTCCGCGGCCTCGACCTGGGATTCCGCGGTCTGCAATGCCTGCACGGCCTGGTCGTGATTGACACGCGTGGTCCAGCCCTGCTTGAGCAGCGTGTCCTGGCGTTCGAAGTGATTGCGGGCCTGGGTCAGTTGGCCCTGCGCGGCGGTGAGATTGGCTCTGGCGGCGCGCAAGGCATTCTGCTCGTTCACCGAGTCGAGCTGGGCGACGACCTGCCCTGGCGTCAGCCGGTCGCCGACATTGACGTCCATCTTGATGAGCCTGCCGGAGATGCGAAAGGCGAGCGATACCTCGTCCTCGGCGGCGATGCGCCCGGTCAGCGTCACCGGGACGCCGGTATCTCGGCGCTCCACCTTGAGCGCGCGCACCGGCCGGATTTCCGGCTCGGATTTTTCCTCCTCACGCGAGCACGCAGCCAGAAGGCAGGGAACGACGAGGATCAGCGCAATCGAGGCCCTGCGCTTGCGCAAGGCGAGGGTGAAGAAACTGACGGGCCGCATCTTATACCCCGGGTTATAGTCAGATGGTCCATCGTCGATGGAACAAGCGTGGCAGCAATCGCCGTGGGTTCCAAGGCTTGACTTGACGGCCTTGCTGACGCGGGCCATCGCATCATCGTACCGCTCTGCTGCCCCAAACCCATCAGAACGATCCGAACTGCGAACCGAGCACGATCACGGCAGCAAGCGCGATCAGCGCGCTGACGATCGCCGCCATCACGATATCGAAATAGCTCTCGCGATGGGTGCAGCCGCAGACCGCGAGCAAAGTGACCACCGCACCGTTATGCGGCAGCGAGTCGAGCGTGCCGGCGCCGATCACGGCGACGCGGTGCATCAGCTCGGGATTGAGCCCGGTCTCGGCGGCAAGCTTCATGTAGCTCGGTCCGAGCGCGTCGAGCGCAATGGTGAGGCCGCCGGAAGCCGAGCCGGTCAGCGCGGCAAGCACGTTGGTGGCGATCGCAAGCGAGACCAGCGGGCCGCCTTCGATCCCGAGCACCCAGTCGCGGACCACGGCGAAGGCCGGAAGCGATGCCACCACCGCGCCGAAGCCGACGAGGCTCGCAACGGACACGATCGGCAGCACCGATGCGTTTGCGCCGGCGGTCATGGTCGCGCGCAATTGCGGAACGCTCCGGAAGTTGATGGCGATCACTGTGATGATGGCGCATACCAGTGCGACCATCACCGACCACAGCCCGCCGACCGCCGACAGGCTGGTCGACCCCCATTGCGGTTCGGCGAGAAAAGCAACGTCCATCCGCGGCAGGATAAAAAAGGACATCGCAAGATTGACCGCGATCACCACGACAAGCGGCAGCGCCGCAAGCGCGATCGGCGGACCGCTCGGCGCTTCGGGACTCTTGTGGATTTCGGCCGGATCGAATTCGCGCGCCGTGGTAGCCCGTTCGCGCACGATCGGATCGTCGGCCGCGCGATCCGCGGCATGGTCGGCGATCGGCCCGAAGCCCTCGCCGGCCACGCGCGCCCTGGCTTCCGCGCGTTGCAGCCACCACACCCCGAAGCCGAACATGATCAGCGAGGCGATGATGCCAAGGCCGGGCGCCGCGAATGGCGTGGTGCCGAAGAACGGCATCGGAATCGCGTTCTGGATCGCCGGCGTTCCGGGCATCGCCGACATGGTGAAGGTCGACGTGCCGAGCATGATCGCAGCCGGCATCAGGCGGCGCGGCACGCCGGCCTGGCTGAACAGCGCCATGCCCATCGGGGCGATGACGAAGAACGCAACGAACAGGCTGACGCCGCCATAGGTGACGATCGCGCCCGCCAGCACCACCGCAAGGATCGCACGCTGCGCGCCGAGTTTCCTCACCATGGTATTTGCGATGGAGGTCACCGAGCCGGAATCCTCCATCAGCTTGCCGAACAGGGCGCCGAGCAGGAAGATCGGGAAGAACTGCGCAACGAAGCCGGCCGCATTGGTCATGAAGGTCTGGGTCCAGCTCGCCAGCAGCGGATAACCCGCGAAGGCCGCCGCGATCAGCGCGGCGATGGGCGCGAGAATGAGGATGCTGGAGCCGCGATAGGCGAAGAAGATGAGACCGGCGAGGCCGACCAGGATGCCGACAAGGCCCATGCTCACTGCATCTCCGCCAGCAGCCGGTCGATCTCGAGCGTAGATCGTTTGCCGATGTCGTCGGCATGCTGGGCGAGGAATTCGTCGCCCGCCTTGCGGCCTTCCTCGAACAGCATGCTGATGAAGTCCCACTCGGCATTCAGCTTGGAGGACGCACCGAGCTTGTCCATGATGCGGTTGCGCACCATGTGCATGCGCATCCGGCCCCAGGCCGCACCTTCGCCGGTCTCGACATTGGCGACCCGGCGCAGCAGCGCCATCATCTTCAATTCCTTGATGAGGACGGCGTTGAACGAGATTTCGTTCAGGCGGTTGAGGATGTCATGCGCGGTCTTCGGCGTGCCCGGCCGCTCGACCGGATTGATCGGGATCAGAATGGTGTCGTCGGAGACGAGTTCGTTGACCAGCGGCGCCATGGTCGGATTGCCGGAATAGCCGCCGTCCCAATAGGCCTCGCCGTCGATTTCGACGGCCTGGAAGATGGTGGGCAGCGCCGCCGATGCCAGCAGCACCTCCGCCGTGATGTCGGCGTTGCGGAAAATGCGCGGCCGCCCGGTGCGGACATTGGTCGCCGTGATGAAAACCTTGATCGGGGAGCTGCGCAGCCGTTCGAAATCGATCTGCTCGGCGAGGATCGGAGCAAGCGCGTTGAAGCCGCGCGGATTGAGGTCGTAGGGCGAATAGAGCCGCGACATCATGTCCATAAAGACAAACATCGGCGAATGGTCGAGCGACCACCGGCCGAGCAGCCGGTCGACCGGTCCCCGCTGAAAGGGGCTGAAGCGCGCCGCCTTGGCGACCTGCCGCCAGTAGGTATCGAGCGCCTTGCGGGCCCCCTCGGCACCGTCTGCGGCGAAGCCATCCGCGAGGAGGGCGGCGTTCATTGCCCCGGCGGATGTGCCGGAAACGCCTTCGATTTTGAGCCAGTGCTCCTCCAGGAGCCGGTCCAGCACGCCCCAGGCGAAAGCGCCATGCGAACCACCGCCCTGCAACGCAAGGTCGACCATCACGGGATCGCGGCTGGCGGAGGGATCGGAGGATGCGGGATGATCGTTCATTGAAGCCGTCGGAATATGCCGGAACCCAATATTACCATGCGTAGATTGTGGTTTTGAGACGGATCAAATCCTGCTCGATGTCCCAGAGACGGCACTGATCAAGAACGGGTCGCGCTCTTTCGGGAACTTCTGTACCCGCCGGTTCCGCAGTGCGGTAATCACGATCCGGTGTGACGGCGCCGGGCCGCAGACCTTCGGCGGGCCATGCCTGATCGACCGCAGCCTGCTCCAATGCCCGTGTGTGCTGCCGGATCGGCCCGTTCCGATTATGCAACCGGATCGGCCATCACCGTCTCGGTGCGAGCGGGCTATCGGAGATGGTGTGCGAAGGTACGCCGTCGCGATCTGCACGTGGTGCGCTTGTGCCGGCTGGCCAATGCGTCCGCATTTCATGCACGGAAATCATTCGCGCCGGTTGCGGCAATCCTTCCGCGGAAGCTTTGGCCTGCGACACCGCGCGAGCGCGATTATTCCAGGCAGGCGCTTGTTTTGTTTCTCTTTTGACAAAATCGAAACTGACTATACTGCGCGCCTCAGCGCGGCCGTAAGCCGCCTGGACATATAGGGAGGAGTTGATGCCTCGACTGACCATTAACGGGCAGACGCGCGATCTTGATGTCGATCCCACAACGCCGCTTCTCTGGGCGATACGCGAAAATGCCGGTCTGACCGGCACCAAATATGGATGCGGCATTGCACAATGCGGCGCCTGCACCGTGCATGTCGAGGGGATGGGCGCGGTCCGTTCCTGCAGCCTTCCGGTCGGCGAAGTCGAAGGCAAGTCGATCACGACAATCGAGGGGCTCGCGCAGAATGGCACGCTGCACAAGGTGCAGCAGGCCTGGATCGACCACGACGTGCCGCAATGCGGCTATTGCCAGTCGGGCCAGATCATGGCGGCGGTGGAATTGCTGAAGAACAATCCAAAGCCGACCGACGCCGACATTGATCGCGAGATGACCAATATCTGCCGCTGCGGGACTTACCAGCAGGTGCGCGCGGCGATCCACGCTGCGGCGAAGGCGTGAGGGAGGCAACCATGAACATGGTACCGAAAATCAATCGCCGCGCCTTTGTGATCGGCACCGCCGCGGCGGGCGGCATGGCGCTCGGAATCAATCTGCCGTTCGGCCGCGCGCTCGCCCAGGCGGGCCCCGATCAGGCCTTCGGTGAAAATCTCTCCCCGAACGAGCTTGGCATCTGGGTCGCGATCCGGCCCGACGACACCGTTGCCATCCGTGTGGTGCGTGCGGAAATGGGTCAGGGTTCGCAGACCGGCCTTGCACAGTTGATCGCGGAAGAGCTGGAAGCCGACTGGTCGAAGGTCGTCACCGAATATCCGACCCCAATGGAGAATGTGCGCCGCAAGCGCGCCTGGGGCAATTACAACGCCACCGGCAGCCGCGCGATCCGCGAGTCGCATCAATATGTGCGCGAAGGCGGCGCGGCCGCGCGGATGATGCTTGTTCAGGCGGCGGCAAACGAATGGAAGGTGCCGGTCTCGGAATGCAGCGCCGCCAATTCGGTGGTGACGCATAATCCGTCGGGCCGCAAACTGACTTACGGCAAGCTTGCCGAGGCCGCAGCCAAGCTGCCGGTGCCGGAAAAGCCGGCGCTGAAGGATCCGAAGGACTGGAAGATTGCCGGCAAGCCGCTGAAGCGGCTCGACACGCCTGACAAGGTGGTCGGCAAGATGATGTATGCCATCGACTTCACCATGCCGGGGATGCTGAACGCGGCAATCAAGGACTGCCCGGTCTTCGGCGGCAAGGTGAAGAGCTTCGACGCGTCCAAAGTCGCGGGCATGAAGGGCGTCAAGAAGGTCGTTCAAGTCAACGATCATGCCGTCGCCGTCGTTGCCGACACCTGGTGGCAGGCCAAGACCGCGCTCGATGCGCTGCCGATCGAGTGGGACAAGGGCGAGAATGCCAAGGTCTCCTCGGAGTCGATCGCCAAATGGCTCGAGGAGGGGCTGACCGCAGACACCAAGTTCGTCGGCAACAAGGCGGGCGACATTCAGGCCGCTCTGGCCGGTGCCGCAAAGAAGGTCGAAGCGGTTTATTCCTACCCCTTCCAGAACCATGTCTGTCTCGAGCCGATGACCGCCACCGCGCTCTATACGCCCGAGAAATGCGAGGTCTGGACCTCCACCCAGAACGGCGAAGCGGCCTATGCGGCTTTGATCGCAGCGTCAGGTCTGCCGGCGGAAAAATGCGTGATCCATCGCATGATGCTTGGCACCGGCTTCGGCCGCCGTGCCCGCAGCGAATATGTGACGGAAGCGGTGCAGATCGCCAAGCAGATGCCGGGTGTGCCGATCAAGATGATCAAGTCCCGCGAAGAGGACATGACCAACGGCGTGTATCATCCGATTACGCAATGCAAGCTGACCGGCGCGCTCGACAAGGACAACAACCTGGTCGGACTCCATATCCGCATTTCCGGGCAATCGATCCTGGCCAATGTGCGTCCCGAGGCGATGAAGGACGGCATGGATCCGATCGTCTTCCAGGGGCTTAATCCGGGCGGCGCGGAAGGGCAGTTCGGCTACGACGTCCCGAACCTCCTTTTCGACTATTCGATGCGTAACCCGCATGTGCCGCCGTGGTTCTGGCGTGGCGTCAACAACAACCAGAATGCGATCTATCTGGAATGCTTCATCGACGAGCTGGCACATGCGGCCGGGCAGGATCCGCTCGCCTTCCGCCGCAAGATGATGGGCAAACATCCCAAGCATCTGGCGGTGCTGAATGCGGTGGCCGAAAAGGTCGGCTGGGACAAGCCGGCGCCCGCCGGCATCTTCCGCGGCATCTGCCAGCATATGGGCTATGGCAGCTATGTCGCGGCCGCCGCCGAAGTGTCGGTGAAAGACAACACGATCAAGATGCATCGCATCGTCGCCGCCACCAATCCCGGTCACGCGGTCAATCCGGCGCAGATCGAGCGGCAGATTTCCGGTTCTTTCGTGTACGGATTGTCGGCGCTGTTCCATGGCGGCATCACCATCAAGGACGGCGCGGTGGTCGAGACCAATTTCGACACCTACGGTTCGATCCGGATGGCGGAAATGCCGCATGTGGAATCCGTCATCGTGCCCACGAACGATTTCTGGGGCGGCGTCGGCGAGCCCACGATCTTCGTGGCGGCGCCGGCCGTGCTCAACGCGATCTTCGCGGCGACGGGCAAGCGTTACCGCTCGTTCCCGCTGAAGATCCACGACCTGCAGATCGCGTGACCGCGCGAGTCACACGCAGACGGTTTGTCAAGGCAGCCGCGGCCAGCGCCGCGGCTGCTGCATTTCCGATCCCTGCCATTGCGCAGGACAAGACCCGCGTGGTCATCGTCGGCGGCGGCTTCGGCGGTGTCAGCTGTGCGCGCGCCCTGCGCAAGATCGGGGCGAAAATCGATGTGACCCTGGTCGAGAGAAGCCCGGTCTATATCGCGCCGCCGCACAGCAATGCGGCGCTCGGCGGCCTCGCATCCATCGGCAGCCTGCGCTTCGGTTACGATCGTGTCCGCGCACTTGGTGTCGATGTGATCTTCTCCGCGCTGGCCGGAGTCGATCACGCAAAACGCCGGGCTGTCCTTGCCGACGGACGCGGGCTGCCCTTCGACCGGCTGGTGATCTCGCCCGGCATCGCGTTTCGGGACGATGCGATCGAGGGATATGACGCGGCAGCACGGGCGGCGATGCCGCCGGCATTCACCAGCGGCGATGAAATAGAGACCCTGAGGCGCCAGCTGGTTGCGATGCCTGACGGGGAAACCGTGATCGTCACGGTTCCGGTCAGCCCGGCGCGCTGCCCGCCCGCGCCCTATGAGCGCGCGAGTCTGATCGCACACTATTTGCAACGTGAAAAACCGCGATCCAAGGTCATCATCCTCGATGCCAAGGACAGCTTTTCGATGCAGCGGCTGTTTCAATCCGCCTGGCGCGAGCTCTATCCCGGTCTGATCGAGTGGGTCGGCTTGTCGGACGGCGGAGCGCCAACGGCGGTCGATGCCGCTACGCGGACGGTGACGACGGACTTCGATAAGTTCAAGGGCGGTGTCGTGAATATCATTCCGCCGCAGCGGGCAGGGCGGGCTGCCGATCTCGCCGGCGTCGCTGACCGCACCGGCTGGTGCCCGGTGGATCCTGTGACCTTCGAATCGACGCTTCAAAAGGGCATTCATGTCATCGGCGACGCTGCGATCGCCGGCGCGATGCCGCGCTCGGCTTCGGCCGCGCAATCCCAGGGCGGCATCTGTGCAGCGGCTATTGCGGTTCTTCTGGCCGGCGGCAAACCGGCGACGCCCCTGCTGCGAAGCTCCTGCTTCAGTCTGATCGCGCCGGATTACGCGATCTCGCAGCGCGGAACCTATCGTCCCGAGGACGGTCAATATGTCGAGGCCGATCCGGTCGCGGTCAGCCCGGCAGATGCGCCACGCGCGCTGCGTGCGGAAGAAGCCAAGGAGGCCGAAATCTGGTTCCACCGCATTACGGAGACGATCTTCGGATGATGCGGCCGGCACTTGCTCTCCTGGCTTCGATCGCGATGGGTTGCGCTTCGGTGGCGGCGCAGGAGGCGCTGGTTCCCTTCACCGTAATCGACGATGCGATCCCGGACTCGCTGACCGGAAAGCCCGGTGATCCGGTGCGCGGCCGCGCGCTCGTGGTCAAGCGTGAAAATACCTGCTTGTTGTGCCACTCGGGTCCATTCCCGGACCAGCGCTTTCAGGGCGATCTTTCGCCGGACCTGAGGGGGACCGGCTCGCGCTGGAGCGAAGGACAGTTACGGCTGCGCATGGTCGACGCGACGCGCCTCAATGACGCTACGATCATGCCGCCGTTCTATCGCATCGACGGGTTAAACCGTGTTGCTAAAAATCTCCGCGGCAAGCCGATGCTGAGCGCGGATGAGATCGAAGACGTGGTCGCTTTTCTGGTGACATTGAAGGAATAGCCGAGGATGCGAAGATCGTCTTTTCAACATCGGGTGCCGAGGATGCCGACGCGGCGGGTCTTTCTTGCGGGTGCCGGCGCGCTGCTCGTGGTCCGGCCGGCGCGCGCGACGCCGGACACGATGGCCGCCGCGATCCGCGAGGTGACCGGCGGCGTGGAGGCAAAACCCGGCCGCGTCAAGCTGACCATTCCGCCGCTGGTCGAAAACGGTAACGCCGTCGCGGTGACGGTTTCCGTCGAGAGCCCGATGACCGAGCAGGATCATGTCACCGCGATCCACATCTTTACGGAAAAGAATCCACAGCCCAACGTCATCGGCATCAAGCTCGGGCCGCGTGCCGGAAGGGCCGAGTTCTCCACCCGCATCCGGCTTGCCGACACCCAGCAGGTGGTCGCGCTTTGTCGCATGTCGGACGGCTCGTTCTGGTCCGACAAGGCCGACGTCATCCTCACACTCAGCGCTTGCCTGGAGGATCCCATCTGATGTCAGCGCCCGCCCGCACCCTGATCAATGTGCCGCCCAAGGCGAAACGCGGTGAGGTGATCCTGATCCGCACCCTGATCTCGCATGCGATGGAGAACGGCTTTCGAGTCGACGGTGTCGGAAACCGGATTCCGCGCAATATCATCACCTCGTTCGTTTGCACCTATAACGGCGAGGAGATTTTCAACGCCACGCTGCATCCGGCGATCTCCGCCAATCCGTTCATCACCTTCCACACGGTGGCGACCGAGAGCGGCACATTCGCTTTCAAATGGACCGGTGACAATGGCTTTGCGGCGGAGACGACCGCCAAGATCACGGTCGAATGAACGCGAAGCGGCCGCGGCGAAGCCCGGTCAGCGCCGGCGCCGCGCTTTTATGCCTTCTGGTGCTTGCAGCCGCTGCCACGCGGGCCGAGATCCCGCTCGACCAGCGCCGCTCGAGCTACGAGGACATGAGCCGCGACACCAAGGCCATGCAGGACGACGACACCGCCAATCCCGCGATGCTGTCGGTGCTGGATGGCGAGGCGCTCTGGCAGGCCAAAGCTGGTGCGTCGGGCAAGTCCTGCGCGGATTGTCACGGCGACGCGAAGACGAGCATGAAGGGTGTGGCGGCGCGTTATCCCGCCTTTGACGAGACGACAGGCCGCCCGGTCAATCTCGAACAGCGCATCAACCTGTCGCGCGAACGCCACCAGAAGACGCAGCCGTTGCGCCTGGAAAGTCCGGAGATGCTGGCGCTCTCGGCCTATATCGCGCTGCAATCGCGCGGCGACCCGATCGATCCGCCGCGTGATGCAAGGCTTGATCCATTCCGTGAGAATGGCCGCGCCTTGTTCCATCGGCGGATCGGTCAGCTCAATCTGTCATGCGCGCAATGCCACGACGACCATTGGGGCAAGAGCCTTGCCGGCAATATCATTCCGCAGGCGCATCCGACCGGCTATCCGATCTACCGGCTGGAATGGCAGAGCCTCGGTTCGCTGCAGCGCCGTCTGCGCAACTGCATGATCGGCGTGCGTGCCGAGCCTTATGCATTTGGCGATCTGGAATATGTCGAGCTCGAATTGTTTCTGATGTGGCGCGCGCGTGGCATGCCCTTGGAAAGCCCGGGTGTGCGGCCGTGAATCCGTTGGCCGGCGTCGTGGGATTAGTTCAATTGCGCCGCAATCTGATTGGGAAATTCGATTCGACTGTTGGGACAAGTCGCGGTTTGCAAAAAGCACTTCGATAATACGCAGCAGCTACACTTTCAAACCATTCGGAAACCGGCCCGGTTCGCCGCAATTTACTCGGAGGATTCCATGTCGCTGCTGCAGGCCATTAATCCCTTCAAGCGGTCCTACAACGAGCAGCGTCGATCGCTGCGTGAGGCGGTCAATTTCCCGGCCTGGATTGCGGTCGCCAAGGGCGCCGTGGTCCTGCCGTGTATGGTGGTCGATGTCTCCGAGCACGGCGCGCGGATCGAGATCGCCGGACCCGCAGGACTTCCGGACGAATTCTATCTTTACCTCACGCAGGACGGGTCGAGGCGGCGGCGTTGCAAGATCGCCTGGCGTTCGGAGATGCAAATCGGCGTCAGCTATGTAGGCCCGGTCGAGGTTCGGGCGCCCGCAAATTGACGGCGCGGCGTGTCGCTCCGGTGTGCGGCCGCAACCCGGTCGCCGCCTGGACGCTTGTGGCGATAGAGACCCGGCCGTGAAGCGATGAACCTCGTCTAACGCTCCGCCTTTGGCAGGACGAAAATTTGTCCGGGATAGATGAGGTCGGGATTGCGGATCTGGTTCCGGTTGGCTCTGTAGATGACGGGATAGCGAATGCCATGCCCGTATGTCGCACGGCTGATGTGCCAGAGACTGTCGCCCCGGACGACCGTTCGCGTGTCGATGTTCGGCACGACCACCGTATCGGGACGGTTCCGCGCGGCAACCACGGACTTCGACGCGGTTTCCGGTCTCTTGATTGCGAGATCGGGTCGAGGATCGGTTGACGCATTTGACCGGGCTGCGGCCGGCGGCGCTGCGCGGTCTCCCGCGACAGCCGCAGTCGCTTGCGATGACGGAACGGGTTCGGTCAGGTTGGGTTCCGCAGTCTTGTTCTGCGGCGATGCGATTGCCGGCTGTGTCATGTCCTGTGTGGCCGGCTTTGCTGGCGATTCCGCTGTCCCGGCGGCTGGCGCGCTTCGGTGTGTCGCCCCAGGCCTGGCCGCGACGACGGGGTCACTGGCCGGAGGTGGCGCAGGCCGTTCGCCGGTCTGGATGGACCGCTCAGGCGCTGCCGCAGCTGCTGGCGATGCCGGTTGCGGGATGCGCGCGGCCGGGGCGGCGGCTGCAGGTGGTGTTTCCGGCGCTGCCGGATCCTGCTGCGAACCGGCAGGCGGGATGCCCGGAGGATTCGGCGCCGCGGGTGGCGCAGCAGCTGCCAGCTTCGGAGGCGATTTGAATGACACCTCGGCACGCGACTGTACCTTTTGCGATGCTCCGACCTGCTCCAAACGCAACCGGTACTCCCCTGGAATCATCCCGCCGCCGATGAAGAAGCTGAACTGGCCTTCCGGCGAAGCCGTTCCGGTTGCGAGATAGGTCTCGTTCAAATAGAGCCGGACGGTGCTGCCCGGCGTGGATCGCCCGGACACGTATAGCTTGCCTCCATCCTGCGCTTCGACAATGTCGACACGGATGTCTGCCTCCGGCTTGGTCTCGGCGGCTCCGCGCGAGGGCGCCGGAGGCGCGGCGACTGACGGGGAGACTGGCGAAGCCGGCGCCGGCGCGGGTGCCGGAGGCGTCAGCGCTGCAACGGCTTCCTTCTGCTTTGGTGCCGCAATTTCACCGGCGATCGCCTGTTTCGACAGCGAGCGCGTGCCGTTCGGCTCCGTGGCGCGCAAGGTCAGTTCGAATTTTCCAGGCGGGAGCGGCTTGGGTGTGAGCACGAAGGCCCCGGATGAATCCACGACGGCCCGGTCGTGGACTTCGCCGTTCAGCAGGAGTTCAATCGTCGTGTTCGGCGGCGCCCGGCCGGCGATCACTGTGTCCCCGCTCTGTTCGATGCGCGCAACGTCGATTTCCAGTGCCGACTGCGACGGCTCAGGCTTTGATGGCGCCAATCCCCCGCCGAGTTCCTTGCCGGCTTCCGCCGCCTCAGTGATGGCTTTCGCGACCGGCTTCTCGCTTGAAGTTGCGGGACTTGGCCGCTCTGCCTCGACTGCCGGGCCCGGCTTGACCGCCGATCTCTGGGTCCATTCGGGATGGCCGGTCAGCCACCAAAGAAGGCCAATCCCGATCGCAACAGCCGCCGCAAGGACGATGAGAGCGTTTCGGGTCGCCGATTGTCCCGTCATAATGGTGGCCTTCCGGTGAGTCTGCGCCCCAATAGTTTAACGCCCCCCGGCAGGTTTGTCATAGAGGTAGAGAGCCGCGCCCGAGCCGGGCTGATTCCGGCTGGCGCACGCTCTCATTCCCAGTCATACCTGCTGCGCAGCCTGCCGTCGCCGACCGCGCGGCAGCGGAAGCAGAAGCAGGGACCGGCGGCGTCTGCTCCGCCCGCAGGCGATGAGATTCGTGAGAACGAGGCTCCCGCAGCCGGGCCGCAGACACCGCCTGGCAAACGTTGCGTGAGACGGTTGCCGTTCGGGCCTCGAGGAAGGCGCTCGACATGGACTCGAAAACGTCTGTCATCGAGAACCTCAGCCATGAGCCGCTGCTATCGGCCGTCGGCACCCGATGGCAATTGGTCACCGATGGCGTGATGGGCGGCGTATCTCAAGGCAGCGTTGTTCGCGACGTTGTAGCGGGCAGGCCGGCGATCCGTATGCGGGGAGATGTCAGCCTTGAGAACAATGGGGGCTTTGTTCAGATCGCGCTCGATCTCGCTCCGCACGGCAATTCCATCGATGCCAGCGCCTGGCGCGGAATTGAACTCGATGCGTTCGGAAACGGCGAGGACTACAGCGTTCACCTGCGCACCGAAAAGCTGATGCGCCCCTGGCAATCCTACCGCATGAGCTTTCGGGCTGAGCCAAGCTGGCGAACGGTCCAGTTTCCCTTTCAGGATTTTGTGCCGCATCGTACCGAAACGCCTCTCGATACGCGCCGCCTGAGACGCATTGGTATTGTGGCAATCGGTCGCGCGTTCCGGGCCGATATTGCGATCGGCGGCGTGCGGTATTGGGCTTGAGCGGTCGGTGTTGCGCGATCGATTTTGCGCGGCCTTGCCGCGCCTGGTCTTGCGCACCCGAATTGCCAACCGTCCGGACCGCGCCCGGAAAGGTATTCGGGGCCGATACCGATGGCCCAATGAAACTTCGCCGGCTGCCTGCCGTAGATGCGGCCGCAGCTAATGTTCCGGCGGTTGAGCAGTTGCGGCCGGGGCTGGCCCTGCAGGCGTTCGACTGCATCGAACAACAGACGAATGTCGCGTTCAGCGATCCCGCGTGTAATGAACACGAGGCGACTCGTCCGGTTCGCATCCGGCCATGACTGCAGCTCAACGGGCGGGTAGGCGAGATGCTGCACGAATTGGACGACGACGGGACCTGCGCATCCTTCAATGGCGAGGACCCCCTTGGCGCGAAGAATGTCGCTGCCACGCATGGCCAGGAGCGTGTCCATCGTCCGTGCCACGACAGGCCAGGCGAGCGGCCGCTCCCAGGTCAGCACAAAGCTGCCGATGCCATCGCTATGCGCGGCTTCCGAGGCTGTCTCGGCCCTGAATGGTTGAGCGCCCTGGCCGGAGAAGACGGCGGGGGCGGAGGTGGTTGCAATCTGCACTCTCGGATTGAGGTCGCGAAGCCTGGCGGTCAGCGCCTTGTGCGAAGCCGGGGGCGCGAGATCCTGTTTGGAGATGACGACCACGTCCGCCAGCATGATCTGTTGCCGCGCTTCGGCAAATCGCTCAAGCGTCGAGAGGCCGTTCAAGGCGTCTGCAACCGCAATAACCGCGTCGATATGGCATTCCCCGCCAAGCGCGCGATCCGTTGCGAAGGTGCGGCGCTGCTCGAGACCATCAGCCCGAAGAGCTGCGGCTGCACGGGGGAGCCGGTTGATCCTCACCCTTTCAGCATTGGCCGCCTTAAAAAGGATCGAGATGGTGTCAGAAACAGCGGTGCGCCCGGTCTGCCAATCTTCGTGCCGTCAAGGGACGCTCCGGCCGCGCCTCCGGTCGGCGCAATTGCTCCTTTTTCGCTCCTCGACCCGCAGCCTTTCTCTTAGCGTTGACCAGCTATCCGCGCCGATTTCCAGGTGCGACGGGACAGGCTCCTGTGCTACATCGGCCGCGGCCGGTCCCGTAGCTCAGCCGGATAGAGCAGCGGTTTCCTAAACCGAAGGTCGCAAGTTCGAGTCTTGCCGGGACCGCCAGCGCCTTGCCGCGTCCGCGATCGTGCCCTCGCAGCTCACCCAAGAGCCAGCCGGAGATCCGCTACCGCCACGAGGTCATGGTCCAGAGCTGGGCAGCGCCGCCGCCAAGGGCGTAGAGAACAACCAAATAATAGACGATGTAAAGATTATAGGTCCGCCCGTCGCCGGTATAGATGCGCCGGGCCCGTTCGGCCGCAAAGGCCGAAAACGCGCTCATTTCGGTCCAGAAACGCGTGGCCAGCGGCGGCGTCATCGCCGCGCAGATCGACTGGGCGAATGGGTAGATGCCGCGCGAGGTCGCGCGCGCGGCGGGTCCGTGGGACTGCTTGAGAACGATCAGCAGCCCGAACAGGATCGCAGCGACCGCGACCGCAAAACCCATCACCGGCAAGGGGTTCCAGTAGGCATAGATCAGTTCGAGAGACATGCCCTCCCAGCGCAAGGTCGAGGCGAATTGCGGGTCGATCGCCGCCGAAACCCGGTCGATCAGCGCCTTCGGATAGAACGTCATCACCAGGATGCCGGCGGTCAGAAGATATTGCGGGATCAGGAAAGCGAGCGGGGCTTCGGTCACGCCGGAATGCCGGCGATGCGGATCGCGCAGGAAGATCGCGTGAACGAACCGCGCCATGTAAAGGAATCCGACGAAGGTGGCGAGCAGCGTCAACAATGCCGGCCCGTACCAGCCCTTCTCCATCATTGCGCTCAGCAAAAGCCACTTGCCGCCAAAGCCCGCGAGCGGCGGCAGGCCCGACATGGCGACGATCGCAATCGATGCAAGGACGAAAGTCTGCGGCATGGCGCGGGCGAGACCGCCCAGATCGGAAAACAGCCGCGCGCCCGTGCGCAGGATCACCGCGGCGGCGGCGAGGAACAGGATGCCTTTGACCAGCAGATGATTGGCGACGAGATACAGCGCCGTCACCCAGCCAAGATGGCTCATCAGCGCGATCGCCGCGACGATATAGCCGAGCTGGCTCATGCTGGAATAGGCGAGCATGCGCTTGATGTCGTCCTGCCGCACGGCAAGCAATGCTCCGACGAGCGTCGTCAGCATTCCGATCCAACCCAGCACCAAAGCGAGACCAAGGCTCGTCTCCGACCGGATTGCAACGTAGGTCCCGATCAGCAATCCGAAAATCGCGACCTTGCTGATCACGGCCGACAGTAGCGCAGAGATGTCGTCATAAGCCTGCGCATAGGTGCCCGGCAGCCAGACATGCACGCCGGCCGCACCGGCCTTGATGAGAAAACCGATGGCAAGGAGCACAAAGACCGCGGGCACTTCCGGGCCGGACGTGCGGAACGCCGACAATGAGAGGCTGCCGGCCGCGGCATTCATCGCCGCAAAACCCGTGAGCAGAAAGAACGCAGCCGCAAGCGAGAACAGAAGATAGGTCAGCGCGTCCGGCATTGCGGGACGCCGCATCAGCACAAGAAAATAGGACGAAATCGTAATCAGCTCCCAGACAAACAGAAACTCGAGGCTGGTCGTCGCACGCGGCAGGGCGGGTAGTGAAACCAGCATTACCGCCAGCAGCGGATAGAAGCCGGGCCGCGGGTCGCTGCGGGCGAGGCAGCCGATCGATACGACGAGGCCGCCCGCAGCGAGGACGATTGCGTAAAGTTGCGGGAGGCCGGACAGATCGCGGATCATCCAGAGGCTGAGGAACAAGGCGAGCGCCAGCGCGAACAGGCCCTGCATCAGCGCCGGCGCACGCGCGAGGAGCCACACCGCCAATCCTGCTGCAAGCGGCAGCGCGACCCAGACCGCATCGACGCCGGCAAGGCGCGCGGCGATCGCGCCGGTGACAACAAGCAGGGCGCCCATGCCATAGGCGGGCGCGAGCCCGGCCGGGCTTTCGTGCGATACGGTGGCCGCTTCGGCATCGCGATGCACGGCCTCGCCGAACCATCGGAACATATAGGCGGCTTCGAGCAGCGATCCGGACAGAATGACAGCGATGAATACGAACCGATCGTCGGACGCGAGCGTCAGAATCAATTGCCACTTCGCGAAAAATCCCGGGAACGGCGGCAGTCCGGAAATCGCAACAATCAGAACGCCGAAGATGACGACGACCGCCGGGCGTCCGCCAAGCGCCCAGTCGCGCAGCCTCGATTTTCCCAAATATCCCGAAAGCCAGAACAGACCGACCTTGGCGAACAGGTGGTTGACGAACAAGCCGCCGATGACCAGCAGCATCGCGGCGTCGGAACTGCGGCCATAGAGCAGCGCCGCTGCCATGGTCATCAGCGCCATCTGCCCGATCGACGAATAGCCGAGCAGCCGCTGCGTCTTGGTCTGGCGCAGCCCGATGAGATTGGAGAATACGAAGGTGATGGCGGCGAGCGTCGCGATCAGCGTGAGCTTGCTTTCGAACAGCGGCAAGAGCTTCAGTAAAGCGAAGAACACCCCGGCGGAAACGCCGCCGGATATCAGTGCAGCGACGTCGGGACGTGCGGTCTCGTAAACGTCGAGCCCCCAGCCATTGGCCGGAAAGGGCTTTAGCTCCAGCAGCAGGCAGGCGAGCAGGAAAATCAGTGCCGCGATGCCGATGGGGCCGGCGATGACGGAGCGATTGGCGATCAGGTCGTCGATATTGAGAAGGCCGGTGACTGCGTAGAGCAGCATGGTGCCGATCAGGAAAAAGCCGGAGGCAAGCACCGTCGCCATAAGAAACTTGAAGGTGGCGGCGAGCGCGGCCGGGGTCTGGCGCAGGCTCAGCAGGCCGTAGCTCGCAATCGAAACGATCTCCAGGAACACGAACAGGTTGAAGATGTCGCGAGTCATCACCATGCCCTGGATGCCCATGACGAGAAGCAGGTACAGCAGGACAACTCCGTATTTTACGCGCGCGACATAGCCTGCGCCGAGCAGGGCGACGAGGTTCACGGCAAAGGCGAAGATTGCTTCCGGCAATCCGAGGCGAAGGCTGATGGCGACCGGCGGCTTGGCGCCGCCGGTAAAGATGTCGATCGGCGCGCCGCCCTGCAGGAGATGGAGCAATCCCGCGCCGCTGATTGCCGTCATGGCGGCAAGTGCTGCGACCAGCGCGATCGCCACCGCGCTGCCGCCGAGGCGGTAGAGCACCGGGACCAGGAAGGCGGCGCCAAGCCCGACGATGTAGATATTCAGCGGGTCGAGCAGTCCCTCTACCATTTCGACTCCATAAAGGCGTCGATGGAAAGCGTCTTCTTGGCGTCATAGAGCCGGATCGCATAGGCGAGCAGGATCGCCGTGACCGCCAGCCCGATCACGATGGCGGTTACGGCGAGCGCCGACGGCACCGGGTCGACGGCGCGAAGCGGCGCTTCGGCCAGCGGCAAGGCGCGATCGATGATCGGGGCGGTGCCGCCGCGAACATAACCGATCGATACGATCAGGATATGGGATCCAGTGCCGAACAGCGACAGCGAGATGATGATGCGGAGAATGTTGCGATGGCTGAGAGCGCCCCACAGGCCGACCAGCATGAGCGCGAGCCCGGTGGAGAGAACAACGGTCGAAATCATGAACGGCTCCCCTGCATGTTCAGGCGTCACCCGCGGAACCGGTCGAGGATCACGCTCAATTCGCATCCGACCTTGACGCCGAGCAGCACGGATAGAACCGGGATCGCGCCCGCGCTGAAGAAGCCGCCGAATTCGCCGAGCGGGAGCACGCGGTTGTCGAGAAAGCCCCCTGCGAAGATCAGTCCGG